>NZ_JBHTTQ010000081.1:0-34032 GCF_042794475.1 Streptomyces sp. NPDC056527 | reverse complement strand
ACGACGTCTGACCGAGGGCAAGACACGCCGCGAGATCATCCGCTGCCTCAAACGCTACGTCGCACGAGAGATCTACCGACTTCTCGTCCCAGCGAGCACTCCGGCTGACCAGACAGGACCCGCCAGCGTCGCCGCTTGACATCCATAGGGGCATCAAGACTCCCGACGGCTACCTCGCCAGTCTCCACCTGCACGCCTCGATGATCTGGACCAAAGACCTCACCAGGACCACCCGATGATCACGACTCGATACGCGCCCTAGCTGTTCTGTCCCGGGAGGTTGTGGACGGGTGAGCCAGGTCTCGGCTGAGGGATCTTGAAGGGGTGTGACCCGGATACGCCAGGAACCCGCCAGAACTTGATCTTGGCCTGCTGAGTGCCTGACGCTGTCGGGGATCTTGGCGATGACGGTCGGCCATGCCCTCGACATCTCAGTCTCCAAGATCCCCGACCTCGTCACCCGCGATCAGCTCTGCGTCTCCTCGCGGCGTCCAATAGCGGCCGCATCGGGTACGACGAGCAGCTTGCCGGTGGTACGCCGAGCCTCCAGATCGCTGTGGGCCTGGGCGGCCTCGGACAATGCGTAGCGGCCCGTCACGGTGACCTCAAGCGCCTTGGAGCGCACCCACTCGAACACATCGGCGGCCCGTCGGAGCAGTTCGGACCGATCGGCGATGAAGTCCCCGAGGCTGGGCCGGATCAGGGTCAGCGAACCGCCGTGGGCGAGCCGCATCGGATCAAACGGCGGCACGGCGCCACTTGCCGCGCCGAAGAGCACGAGATGGCCGCGGGTTCGCAGGCTGGCGAGGCTCGCATCGAAGGTGTGCGCGCCGACGCCGTCGAAGACAACCGGCAGTCCCTGACGGCCGTTGAGCCGCCTCACCTCGGCTGCGAGATCGTCGACTGCGGAGGAAAGGATCACCTCAGCGGCCCCGGCACGCTTCGCCAGCTCGGCCTTCGCCGTGGTCGACGTCGTGCCGATCACCCTGCCGCCGAGATGGGTGATGAGCTGGGTCAAAAGCAGCCCCATGCCACCAGCAGCCGCATGCACGAGCACCGTGTCGCCCCCCTGAACCGGGTAGGCGTCCTTGACGAGATAGTGCGCGGTCATGCCTTGGAGGAGCACGGCGGCGGCTGTCTCGAAGCCGATGTCGTCGGGCAGCGGCACCAGCCGGGAGGAGTCCACGACGGCCCGCTCGGCATACGTGCCGGGTATCTCCACCCAACCGACCCGGTCCCCGACTGCGACGTCAGCGACGCCGGGTCCGACTTCGACGACCGTGCCGGCGCCCTCAGTGCCCGGGGTGAAGGGCAGCGGGAGGCTGTACCGGCCTTCGCGGTGGTAGACGTCGAGGAAGTTGACCCCGGATGCGGCGACCTCCACGACCGCCTCGCCCGGACCCGGCCGCGGCTGGTCCACCTCGGCCTCCTGCAGCACCTCGGGACCGCCCACTTCGTACACCTGAATCGCTCGCATGACCCTCCAATTAACGGCTCATGCACCACCAACCCCGTTGATGGCGATCCGATTCCCGGCAAGCAGACCGGCCCGCCGCCCACGCCGCCTCCTCCCGCGTCGGCGCGACGTGGGTGAGGCCCGTCAGGGGCTGTCGAAGCGGTGGCGGGCGGTCTCGATGTCGGTGAGGTAGCGGTGGGTCCAGTCGCACATGCCGTCGACGGTCGCGCGCAGCTCACGGCCTGGCTCCGTGAGGGTGTACTCGACGCGTGGCGGCACTGTGGGATGCACGGTCCGGTCGACCAGGCCGTTGCGCTCCAGCAGGCGCAGGTTCTGCGTGAGCATCTTGTGGCTGATGCCCTCGACCTCGCCCCTCAACTCGGTGAACCGCAGGGTCCTGTCACCCAGCGCTTCGATGATCAGAAGGGCCCATTTGTTGGCGATATCGGAGAAGATCTCGCGCGCCAGTGAGTCTGCCCGCGTCACGTCGGCCTCGTCCTTGGCCGGGCCCGAGCCCTTGAGCTGCTTGGTCACCACGAGGTTCCCCAGTCACCGAAAAGTGCGTTCTTCCAGGTAGGCCGCCACTCTCCTACGGTTTCCGAGTAACCACAAGAGAGCACGAGGAGGCAGGAAGCATGGCCATCACCCTGGTGAACCCCGATGGATTGCCCACCGTCGACGCCTACCGTCAGGTCGCGGTCGCATCCGGCTCGAGGATGGTCTTCATCGCCGGGCAGGTTGCGGTGAACGCCGAAGGGGGCACGGTCGGCGACGGCGACCTCGCCGCTCAGGTGGAGCAGTGCTACCTCAACATTTCCGCTGCCCTGGCCGCCGTCGGGGGGACCTTTCGCGACGTGGCGAAGCTGACCGTCTACGTCGTCGACTGGACACCCGGCAAGATGCCACTGCTCATGGACGGGGTCTCCCGGGCGGCAGGGAAGCTGGGGGTGGAGCCGGTGCCGCCGGCCACGCTGATCGGTGTGGCAGCGCTGGACGTTCCCGAGCACCTGGTCGAGATCGAGGCCGTCGCAGTCCTCGACTGACTTGCCCGCACCAAGCCACGACCCATGGCCGCGGCGCGCTGTTCAGGCGGGTGGTAGCCGCCGACTGTCAAGCATGGCGTTCGCCTCAACTGTCGGAGAGGAGCGGATCCTTGGCCCGACATTCCATGAAGACCGGCAGGTACGTGCGCGCGCGTACCTGAGCTCGAAGACGCGGTCGTCCCTCGGCCGATCCCCTTCCCACCGCCTCCGAGGCATCGCAGAGTCAGGGGCGCGATCGGACAGGTGTCCACAGCCCGTCGGGCCGTCGACCGCCGCAGGACTCCATGGTGCGGCGTCGGGCACGACGCCACGTGACCCACGTCATACGGGGCGCGGACAGGATTCTGTTATCCGGTGCCCATGCCGACGTCTCCCCTGTGTCGGCATCGTCAACAGGCAGGACAGGCAGCGTGAATCAGGGCATAAGCAGGGAGCAGGCCCAGGGTCGGGAGCTGGTCAGGGCGGCGATGAACGGCGACCCGTGGGCACGGGACCCGATGATCGCCACCCACGTGCCCCTGGTCTACAACGTCGTGGGCCGTGCGCTGAACGGACACCACGACGTCGACGGCCTCGTGCAGGAGACGATGCTGCGGGCCCTCGACGGACTGGGCGGCCTACGGGACCCGGACGAGTTCCGGCCGTGGCTGGTGGCCATCGCCGTGGACGGTGTCCGTACACACATCCAGCGGTCCCGGCTCCTCGTCGATGCCGATGACCTCCCCCTGCCCGGGCCGGACTTCGCGGACCTGACCGTCGGGCGCCTCCACCTGTCGGGGCAGGAGCGCGAGGCCGCCGAGGCGGCGCGCTGGATCGAGCCGGACGACGGCGTTCTCCTGGCGTTGTGGTGGCTGGAGTGCGTGGGCGAGTTGAGCCGGTACGAGATCGCGGCGGCCCTGCAGTGGCCCGTCGAGCACACGGCGGGAGGCGTGGAGAGCCTGCGGGCGCGGCTCGACGCGGCCAGGGTCGTCGTCGGTGCGGTGTCGGCGAACCCGCTCTGCCCGGCCCTCGGATACGAGGCGGGGACCTGGGACGGCCGCCCCTGCGCCGCGTGGCGCGAGCACCTCGCCCGGCACGCCGGCGGCTGCGCCCAGTGCTCCGCCCGTTGGCGAGGCCTGGTGCCCCTGGAAGCGCTGCTGGCCGGGCTGCCCCTGGTCCCTCCGCCGACGCCGCTGCTCGCCGGGGTCCGCGAGTCCGCCGCATGGGCGCTCGCGGCGACCGCGGCCGCCCCGCAGGCGGCGACCCGGACACCGGATGCGTACGAGACGCCGGAGCCGCACGGCGAACCGTGGCAGTACGCCACGGAGGGCCGAGCCGACTGGAGCGATCAGAACCACGACACCGACCGGTACAACCACATCGCCTCGGTCGACCTGACGCGCCCCCCGGGCATGCCGGAGGAGGCGCCCTCGGTGCTCGGCTCCCCCGGTGCAGCCGCCCAGGCGGCTGTGCCCGGTGCGCGCGGAGCACGGAACGCCCGCCGTCGCCGCCGCCAGGAGCGGGAGCGCAACCGGCGCAGGGTCGTCGTCACCGCGGGCATGGCGGTCGTGGCGCTCACCGGCGGGTCCTTCTACCTGAGTGGCGGCCGCGGGGCAGACGGCGATGCCCTCGAAGTGAACCGCGCGGCGGCGCCGGCCCCGGACCTTCCGTCCGCGCAGGAGGCCACCGGCCTCACCTCGACCCCCTCGACGGTGTCGCCCTCCGCTTCCGCCTCTGCCTCGACATCGCCCAGCGCCAAGGCCACGACCACGCCGCCGACCCGCACCGCGGCGCCCGATGCGGCGAAGACGACCACGCCCCGCACCTCGGCGCCCAAGCCCAAGCGCACGAAGGCCGGCACCGATTCCGGCAGCGGCTCGGGTTCGGGTGCGAGCAGGCAGGGCGACTCCGGCTCGGGCTCGGCCGTCGACCAGGTCGTCAGCCTGGTCAACGCGGAGCGCGCCAAGGCCGGGTGCGGCCCGCTCACGGCGAACTCGACCCTGAACAGGGCGGCCCAGGGCCACTCCGACGACATGGCCGCGCGCGACTACTTCGACCACACCAACCCTGACGGCGACGGACCTGGCGAGCGCGTCACGGCGGCCGGGTACCCCTGGTCGACGTACGGCGAGAACATCGCCATGGGCCAGCGCACCCCGGCCCAGGTGATGGAGTCCTGGATGAACAGCCCCGGCCACCGCGCGAACATCCTCAACTGCGACTTCAAGGAGATCGGGATCGGCATCCACGACGAGGGCGGCCCCTACTGGACGCAGGTGTTCGGCGCCCGACGAGGGTGACACCGTCCCCGGGACGGCCGCCGGGCGCCACGGACGTGCGATCCGCCGCCGTGGACCCGGCGGCCCCGGTCGAACCGGCAGACGTACAGGGACCGATCCGCATCCGCGTGTCCACTGACGCAGGCATTCCCTGCGGCGCCGAGGCCCGTGGCGGGGTGCAAGGTCAGGCTGTGCGAGCTGCCGCGGCTCCCCCGTCGCACCCCACGGCCGGACCCGTCGTCTCCTCGTCACCGTGGGGCGTGATCACGCCTTCTTTCCGCCACCCGAGTGGCTCAGCAGGACCTAGAGTGTGCGCGTGACCGAGCAGAATCCCGAACTTGTCGCCGGCCGGTACCAGCTGGTGGAACGCATCGGCCAGGGCGGTATGGGCCGGGTCTGGCGCGGCCTGGACCAGCAGCTCTTCGGACGCGAGGTCGCCGTCAAGGAAATCGTCTTCCCCCCGGGCCTGGAGGACGACGACCGCGCCGCGCTGCTCAGGCGGTTCGCGGGCGAGGCCCGCGCAGCGGTCACTCTCAGCCACCCCGGGGTCATCACCGTCCACGACGTGGTGGAGCACCACGGCGCCCCCGTCATCATCATGGAGCTCATCCGCGGCCGGTCCCTGGCGGCTGTCATCGGTGAACGCGGGCGACTGCCCGTACGTCGGGTGGCCGAGATCGGCGTCGCCATGCTCGACGCGCTGGCCGAGGCGCACGGGGCGGGGATCGTCCACCGCGACATCAAGCCGGACAACGTGCTGCTGACCAAGGACCGTGTCGTCCTCACCGACTTCGGCATCGCGTACCTCGCGGACGCCACGACCAGGCTGAGCCACAGCGGGATCGTCATCGGCACGCCGCAGTACATGCCGCCGGAGCAGCTCGAAGGCAAGCGCCCGACCCCGGCCAACGACCTGTGGGCGCTCGGTGCCACCCTCTACCACGCCGTCGAGGGGCACCCGCCGTTCGACGCGGTCGGGCTCCACGCCCTTGCCGTGGCCGTCTTCACCAGCCCGCACCGACCACCGGTCCACGCCGGTCCACTGACCCCCGCGCTGGACGCGCTCCTGACGAAGGACCCGTCGCAGCGCGTGGGTGCGGCGGAAGCGGCCGAGATGCTCGCGTCCGTACTGCGGGCCTCGCCGCGCCGGGCCGACGAGTCTGCCGGGCCGGGCGCGCCGTCCGACCGCGACGCCGAACCCGACCCCGTACCCACGCCCGACCCCCGGTCGGCCCCCGCGCCGGCTCCGGACGCGGCGGCGGAGCAGGCCTCCGCCCCGACAATGCCGCAGCAGGCTCCCACGCCCCCGACCCCCACCGTCCTGGACCGAGGGTCCGCGGCCGGTACCCCGGACGGCCCCGTGCATGACCGGCCGGCCGCCACACCCGTACCCACACCTCCTGGCGGGGACCCGGTCACGCTCGATGCGACGGTCGATTCGCGGCACGGTGATGGGACCGCCGCCCGGCGGCGTGGTCTCACCCGGCGCTCCGCGATCCTGGGCACGGCGTTGGCCGTGCTCACCGCGGGCTCCGTCCTGACCTGGACCCTGAACCGCGACGACGAAGCAGGCCGTCGCGGGGCAGCCGGCGGCGCGGGGAACTCCACTGTCACGGTGGTGATCGGGGTGGACGCGCCACTGAGCGGTGGACTGTCCTCGATGGGCGCCGGTATGAAGAACTCCGCCGACCTGGCGGCCAGGACCGCCAACGAGTCGCGGCACGTCCCCGGCGTGACGTTCGAGATCAAGGCCCTGGACGACGGCGCCGACCCGGTCAAGGGCGCGCCCAACGCGGCCGAGTTCGTGTCCGACGAGAAGGTGCTGGGGGTCGTCGGCCCTCTCAACTCGGGTGTCGCCCGAACCCTGGTACCGCCGCTCGCGGAGGCGGGCATGGTCAACGTGTCCCCGGGCAACACCGATCCCACCCTGACCCTGGGCACCGACTGGGCCGACGGTCCCAGGTCCCGCCCTCACTCCACCTACTTCCGCACGCTCGCCACGGACGTCGACCAAGGGCCCTTCGCCGCCAGGTACCTGCATGCGGCGAAGAAGACCAAGCTCTACGTGATCGACGACGCGAGCGCCCACGGCACCGCTCTCACCACCGGTCTCACGGCCGAGTTCACCAGGCTTGGCGGGAGCGTCGTCGGCACCGAGCAGGTCGATCCCGATGAGCGTGCATTCGACGGCCTTGCCGTGAGGGTGCGGTCCTCGGGCGCCGACGCCGTCTACTTCGGTGGCTACTACGACACCGCGGCGCCGCTCTCCCGACAGCTCAAGCAGGCGGGGGTGAACGTCCCCGTGATGGGTGGCGACGGCATCTTCGACCAGCAGTACCTCACGGCGAACCCCGAGGCCGAGGGCGACCTCGCCACCAACATCGGGGTGCCCGCCGAGGAGTCGGAGGCAGGGCAGGACTTCCTCGCCCGCTACCAGAAGGCGAACTACCCGGAGCCGGCCGGCTGGTACGGCCCCTATGCCTACGACGCGACCTGGACCCTCATCGAGGCGGTGAAGGCGGTCGTCACCGCCAACGGCGGCACCCTCCCCGACGACGCCCGCGCGAAGCTGCCGCAGGCCGTCGCCGGATCGACCTTCGAAGGGGTCACCGGCCCCGTCGCGTTCAACACGTTCGGCGACACGGTCAACCCCCGGCTGACGGTGTTCACGGTGAACGCAGGCAGCTGGAGGACGGTGACTGGCAACCGGGCCACCCCCTGACACGCGCGGGGGGCATCCGGTTCTGCCGACCGGCGTGACACGCGGGCGGCTGTGGCATCGAGCTGCCGAAGGCACCCGTCACGCCGAGAGCCGAGCACGAGGAGGGTCTTGGGATGATGTGCGGGCAGCCCCATCCCGCGTCGCACCAGCCCGGAACCACGGAATCGGCAAGGAGCCCGGGGACTCGACCGAGTGCGACTGTCAGCGCATCAACTGCGCGTTCGCACCCGAGAGGTTCAAGCACGACCCGGACCGCATGTTCCGAGAGGGCCCCGTACTGCCTTCCATCCGGCGAGGAGAGCGCCGGCGACCAGCCGTCACATTGCTGCTGGGAGGCGGCCCTTCGGCGCTCACTGCCCGGTGCGGGCCGCCTTCCTGGCCCAGAGGATGAGGGGCACCTGGAGGGGGAGGCGCGCGTAGGCGAGGGACTTGGCCGCGGTGGGGCGGTTGCGCCAGTCGTATGCCATCTTCACGTTGGCCGGGAAGACGGCCACGAAGAAGAGCGCCGTCGCCCGGGCGCTGGCCTGGCGCGTCGCCGGATTCGCGAGCCCCGCGGCCAGCACCAGTTCGGCGGCGCCGCTCGCCTGCGTCCAGGCCCGGGGGCTGCCGGGCAGCGCCTTCGGCACGGTGGCGTCGAACCGCCGGGGTGCGACGAAGTGCGCGATGCCCGCGGCGGCCAGCAGGCCGGCGAGCAGGAGAGCGGGACGGGCGGACCGAGGCATCGGGCTCCTCCTGGCAGGGGGCGGGTTACCGCGGAGTAAGTATGCGCAACGCCGGGCAGTATGGCCAACGGCACCGTGCAGGAGTGCAAGGCGGGACCTGGCGGGAAGGCCCGGTGGCTGGTCGACCGAAGGGGGTCCTGGACATCCTCGCGGGGCGATCCTTGGCGGCACCAGGGCGGGCCGGGCACCGCTAGTCGTCCGCCTCGCCACCTCCGACCGTAACCTGTGCCGCAGCCTGCATCGGTGATATGGGGGCAGACGGACAGCACCCTTGGAGAGGAGCTGTTCATGCTTGGCATAGTGGCTGCGGTGCTGTTCTTCATCGCCTGGCTGATCAACGCGGCGGACATCGGCACCAACGACGCGTTCTCTTCCGCGAACGTGACGCTGCTCGGTTTGACCGCCCTCGCCCTTCATGTGGCGGGGATCGGTGCCGGTCGGGGCCTCAAGCGCCACCGCTGACACCGTTCTGTGTCCGCCGGGACCGCGGTGTGGTGCGAGGAGCGATACGGGCTCCCCAGCACGCCGCGCACCCCGGCGGGGCATGCCCGCCCATCGCCGTCGACGAACCCGAGATAGCGACCGTCGGGGAGCCCCGAACAAGAGGAGACAGGCCCTGAGCCCCCGGATCCACTCGCGGCTCCTGGTGGACCGGACGGGATGTTCCTGAGTCATGGATTCCAACTCGACTGGTCTTACCACTAGACCATCAGTCCTCTGTGCTCGTAGGGTCCCCGCATGCCTCCTCTGCAACCGGTCAACCGACGCTCGGTTCCTGACGAAGTGTTCGACCAGCTCTTCGGGGAACTCGTGAGTGGCAGCATCGCCCCCGGCGAAAGCCTCCCCAGCGAGCGACGCCTCGCGGAAGTCCTCGGCGTCTCACGTCCCGCGGTACGGGAAGCGCTGCAACGACTCGCACACGCCGGCCTGGTGGAAGTCCGCCAGGGTGACACCACCACCGTTCGGGACATCCGCAGAGCGGGTGGCCTCGATCTGCTCCCTCGCCTCCTGTTCGCCGGAGGCGACATCGACCTGGGAGTCGCCCGCAGCATCCTGGAGGCACGGCTCCACGTCGGCCCGAAGATCGCGGAACTCGCGGCACGGCGCAGGGGCCCGGCTCTCGCCGCTCCGCTGCGGACCGCCGTCCGAGCGCTCGACGACGACACCGATCCCGTGAACAGGCAGCGCCATGCCCTGACTTTCTGGGAGCACGTCACGGATGCGGCCGAGTCGGTGACCTTCCGCCTGATGTTCAACAGCCTCCGAGCGGCCTACGAGCCCGCCCTGGAGGCTCTGGCGCACGTCATGGCCGCGGAGGTGGACCGGACCGACGCCTACACCGCTCTGATCGACGCGATCGTCCGAGGCGACGCGACTGCGGCGCGCACCCGCGCAGAGGATCTGCTGCGCCCGGCGACCGAGGCCCTGATCGACGTCATCGATCAACTCGAGGAGAGTCATGAACCTGCGTAGAACCCTCATACGGAAGCGGGCACTCGCTGACGGGACCTCAGGCGAGGCCGCCCGTGCCCGCGTTCGGGCTGACGAGGCCGGGCAGTCGTCGCCCCGCCGGACCGAGGTCACGCTGGGAAGCGTCTTCCGGGCCTTCTGGCACTACCCCTCACCGTGGATGATCAGTGGTGTCTTGGTGACAGTGCTTGCCTGCAGGGTCGCCATGTGGGACTGGCGCATCGACGACGCGTACGCCCCGGCCATCCTGATCCTGCTGTTTCCGCTCCTCGAGTGGCTGATCCACGTCTTCGTGCTGCACTGGCGTCCGAGGAAGGTCGCCGGAGTCGTCCTGGACACCCTTCTGGCGAGGAAGCACCGCGAACACCACGTCGACCCGCGCCAAGTCCCCCTGGTCTTCATCCCCTGGAAGGCCCTCGTCTGGGTCATCGTGGGCTACAACGCGGCGGCCCTCATCGCCTTCCCGCGACTGGGCCAGGCCCTGACGTTCATGGTGACTGTGGCGGTGGCAGGGCTCGTCTACGAGTGGACGCACTACCTGATCCACAGTGACTACCGGCCGCGGAGCAGGGCCTACAAGGCGGTCTGGCGCAACCATCGGCTGCACCACTACAAGAACGAGCACTACTGGTTCACGGTCACGACGACCGCCAGCGCCGATCGCCTGCTCGGGACCTATCCGGACCCGGCCACGGTGCAGACCTCACCGACCGCCAAGAACCTGCACGGCGTGGCGTGACGCACCTGCCGCATCAGCCGTGGGTTCGGGACGAGGGTGGAGCCGGCTGACGTCGGTCAGACCCCGGCGATCCGGAACTCGAAGAAGAGTGCAACGAGGACGGACGGCGCACCTGGCGGCGGGGCGAGCGGTGGCCACGGCGGGGAGGCCGCCCCGGCCGCCATCCCAGTACGGCTTCGTCGGGGCAATGCGTACGCAGGTCACGCTGGACCGGGATCCGCAGGTGTCGGCTCTCGAATGCAGTCCTGATCCTGACTTCCGCAGGTCCCCGAAACACGATCGTTCTCCATCCCGACGACGCGCCTGACCTGTCGCCCGACCTTGAGGGAGACCACACAGGCTGCTGCGGCCCGGCATGGAGAGAGCGGCCTGAACCGGCTGTGCCCGTGCGGGGCTGCGGTAGGAACAGAGATCAGCGAGTGTTACACCGCGTGCCACATTCTCCGTCGATGTGATGCGGTGCGTGACGGCAGGCGCCGACGGCCAGGTCGCGGCCGGAGGCCATGGCCCCTCCCGGCCGCGAGCGCCTGGGCCTCCATGCGGAGTTAGAGACCTGGGTCTGTGAAACCCGTGGTGGCCAGGGGGCGCTGCTGCTACCCGTGCAAGGGGTCACTCGCCGAGCTGGCATTCGGGCGCCAGGACGCGCTGGCCGCAGGGTGCGGTCACTGGGCGTCCGGCTTGCATCGGGGGCAGCCGCAGGGCGGGATGGCCGCCGATCTGGCCTGAACCCGCACGGAGGCGGAAAGGGGGCAGCGTCCGGGCGCTGCCCCCGTAGGGCCCGTCCGACCAGCGCCGCTCAGCGCCTCGCTCGGCGTAGCCAGCCCAGTGCCCCGCGGGGCTCGGGCAGCTTCGCCAGGCTGTCGGCGTCCTGGCCGCCGCTGTGGGGCTGCACGTCCTTCAGACGCGCGTCCCAGTGGCCGTCCGCCACCGACAGATAGACGAGGAGCGGGCCCTCGGGCAGCGGCAAGGTCTCTCTGCGTGCGCCGATCTCGTTGACGGCGGCTCTTCCGGGACTGGGAAGCGTGGCGGGGTCCGTGTGCCCTGCCAGTCGGTAGAGGTGGACGATGAAATTGCTGCTGCCCTTGAAGTGGAAGGTGACGTCGGCCGTCCCTCGGGTGTGGAGAAGGACATCGGGTCCCCAGCTCTCCAGTCGGTCCTCCGTCAGACGCCGGGCCTCCGCCAGTGGCAGGATCCGCACCTGCCAGGAGTCGCTCACCTCCAGCCGCAGGCGCAGACGCCCGTGCTCGGGGACGGAGGCGATCACCCGGCCCCGGAAGTCCTTCTCCGTGGTGTTGACGAGTGGACGCCCCTTGGCGTTGGAATCATCGAGGCGCCACAGCCCCGTGTAGCCGCCGCCCTTCACGGCCAGTTCGACCATGACAGGGCCGGGCGGGAGATCCTTCACGGTGATGACGTCGTTGTCCCGGCCGGTGACGGTGCGGGGCTCGAAGACGGGCCCGCACGTCCAGGCCGACGGGTCGGGCCGTGGCACAGGCGGGGCCGGCGGCTGGGTCTGGGCCGGCGCTTGGGCCCGGGCCTGGGTTTGGGCCTGGGCCAGGGCCCGGATCTGGTCCGGGGTCATGTCCAGGAGCTGGTCCCGGGTGAGGCGCAGGTCCTGAGCCTGGGCCTCGGCCGGGGCAGCGGGCGGGGAAGCGGGCGGGGAAGGCGTCGGGATCCGCTCCAGGGCCTCCTGCGGCTCCTCGCCCACGTCCACCCCGTGGTCCACCGCAAGGCCCGTCAGCCCGTCCACGTACCCCTGGCCGACCGCGCGGAACTTCCAGCCGCCGGACCGGCGGTACAGCTCCGCGAGGACCATCGCCGTCTCGCCGCCGGCGTCGGTCACCTCGTATCCCACGACCGTCGCGCCGTCGGGCCCGAAGACCTCCACGGACAGCCCTCGCACGTCCCGCAGCGCGCCCTCCTCCGTCGACGCGACGACGAGGACGCGGGTGATCTCCTCCTCGACCGAGGTGAGTCCTGTCTCCAGCCACACCGTGCCGTCCTCGCCGGCGGACATCCGTACCGCGCCCGACGGGTGCGCCCGAGCGCCGTCGAACACGATGTCGGCGTCCCCCCGGACCCTGCCCTGTTCCGTCACGAGCAGCGCCGCGACGTCGACGCCGTTCCGGACGGCGACACGCAGTGCCGCCGTCGGGACGAAGGCGTTGTCTCCCTTGATCAATCCCCTGAGCATGAGGGGATCTTGTGCACGATGGGGGGACATGCGCAAGACCCCGGGTGCGGACGCTGCCGGAAGAGCGTGTGGAGCCGTTCGGCGTCCTCGGTGATGCCGCGCTTGCGGCCGGCTTTGGTCGGCGTCAGCCGGAGGTTCCAGGCGGGCAGCTCGGCGGCCCGCATGGTGGTGGGAGCCGCTCCGAGGACCATCAGGTCGGGTCAGCGCGCCGACCTTGTCCCGCCAGGCTTCGATCGCAGGCGGGTGGTACTCGCGCAGCAGCGAGCGGAGCTGGTTGGCGAGCTGCTGCCGGTTCTCCTCGTCCACCTCCACCGGGTCCGGGCGGCCGACAGACTCTGAGCGGCACCGGTTGCACGGTCGCCGAGCCCACCTGGGCCTGGAGGAACCGTCGAGGGCCCAAGTACCGTCCCCCTGAGGGGCCCTGATCGCACGGAGGGGATGCGTCCATGGAACTGACCGAAGAAATCGCCGCATATCGGGATGGCAGAGGGGAACCGGGACGCCTGGTCGGCGAGTTCCGGCGCGCGGTGCTGCTCGCTCCTTTGGAGGCCGGGGTCGACGGAGGTCTGATGTCCGCGGTCCAGGGCGGTGTCCGCTGGCTGTACGCGTTCACGGACGAGGCGGCGCTCGCCCGCTTCGCTCGGGCGCGTGGGGCCGGGGACCGGGAGTGGGAGTACCTCTCGATCCTCGGCGCACGCCTGGTCGACGCGATCGTCCCGATGGTCGACGGCCCCGCGGGAGTCGCGGTGAACGTGGCCGACGAGAACGGTTCGATGGTGTTCCCGCCGGTCCTCGGCATCGTTCCCGACGCCTGCGCCGTCGACCGTACGGACGCCGCCTGATGGCGGGCAATCCGGACCTGGAGATCTCGCCCGCGGCCGTCGCGGGCATCCAGAAGGGCCTGCGCGCGGCCATCGCGGAGCTGCGCGAATCGTCGGACGCGGCGGGCGCCTCCCAGGGCGCCGGATTCAGCGACCTCTCCATGACCGGCATGGAGACCGGGCACATGGCTCTGGCCACCGACTACGAGGACTTCTGCGAGCGCTGGGAGTGGGGTGTGCGCAGCCTCGTGCAGAACGCGAGCATCCTCGCGCGCGCCCTCGGCATCGCCGCCGGCTCGGTGTGGGAGGAGGACCAGTACATCCAGGGCGCGTTCAAGGTCGTGGCCAACGCCGCGTACGGCAATCCGCATGCGAGCGAGGACGAGATCGAGCAGAAGGCCTGGGGTGACATCTTCCGGGCCGACGTCTACAAGCCCGACTACAGCGCCGAGTCCTTCGAGAAGAGCCGCGAGGACATCAAACAGACCTGGTCGGACACCGGGGACAAGCTGACCTCCACGGGCAAGGTCGGTTCGTTGAAGGACCTGCTGGACCAGGCCGACGGGGGTGACAACTGATGGGCTGGAGGGACTTCGTACCGGACTCGGTGGAGGACTGGGCCGAGGACCGCGCCGAGGACCTCGGCGATGCCGTCGAGTGGACCGGTGACAAGGTCGCCGACCTGGCGGAGGACGTCGGTCTCGACGAGGCGGGCGACTGGATCCGCGACAAGAGCCGCTCCGCCGCGAACCAGCTCGGCGCGGACGTGGCGGAGCTGGAGCTGGGTCAGACCGAGGATCCGAAGAGACTGGTCTACGGCAGCTCGTCCAAGATCCGCGCCCAGGTCTCGCACCTGAGCGACTTCGAGCTCTCGTTCACCCTCGTCGGGAACGGCATCAAGGCCCTGCAGGGCGACGGTCTGAAGGGTGAGTCGGCGGACGCCTTCCGGGAGTCCATAGCGAAGGAGCCGCCGCTCTGGTTCAAGGCGGCCGAGTCCTTCGGCAAGGCCGCCGACGCGATGAACCGGTTCGCGGACACCGTGGAGTGGGCGCAGGGCAGGGCGAAGGAGGCCCTGGAGGAGTACAACAAGGCCAAGAAGGTCTCCCAGGACGCGCGGAACACCTACAACAAGTCGATCGACGACTACAACGACGCGGTCGACGCGAAGAAGGACACGCTGCCGCCGAGGCCGTCCGAGAACTTCACCGACCCCGGCGTCCCGCTGGCCAAGGCCGCCCAGGACAAGCTCGACAACGCGCGCAAGCAGCGCAACGAAGTCGCCGAGACGGCGCGCACGGCGGTCCGCGCGGCCCGGGACGCGGCCCCGCCCAAGCCCTCGTACGCCGAGCAGCTCGCCGACGGCCTGGACTACCTGGAGCTCGCCAAGACCCATCTGACCGGCGGCGTCCTCAAGGGCACGGCCGGCCTCGTCAACTTCGTCCGCTCCGTCAACCCGACGGACCCGTACAACCTGACCCACCCCGCCGAGTACGCGACGAGCCTCAACTCGCTGGCCGCCGGGCTGGTCACCACGGTCAACGACCCGTGGGGCGCGGGCAAGCAGATGCTCGACGACTTCATGAAGGACCCGAGCGAGGGCGTGGGCAAGCTCCTCCCCGAACTCCTCGGTACGAAGGGTCTGGGCGCCGCGGGCAAGGGCGGATCGGCCGCCCGGCGTCTGGACGATCTGGACGGCCCGGGCCGCAAGGAGACGGACAAGCACGGCCCGCACCACGGCGAGCGGTCCGACCCGGACAAGTCCAGTGAGGGCACGGACCCCGTCGACCTCGCCACCGGCCGGATGTACCTCCCGCAGACGGACGTCGTCCTCCCCGGCGCCTTCCCCTTCGCGTTCAAGCGGCGTGCGGAGTCGGGCTATCGGGCGGGCCGCTGGTTCGGCCCGACCTGGTCGTCCACGATCGACCAGCACCTGGAGATCGACGCCAAGGGTGTCGTCCTGGTCTCCGAGGACGGCCTCCTCGTCGGCTATCCGCATCCCGCGCCCGGTGTGCCGGTGCTGCCGGTGTCGGCCTCGGGCCCCCGTCACCCGCTGGAGCGCACCGCCGACGGCGACTGGACACTGACCGATCCTCTGACGGGCGACGTCCGCCGCTTCGCCCCGCCGACGGACGGCGCCGAGAACGGCATCGCGCGGATCGTCCAGCTCGACGCCCTGGGCGGCCACCACGTCACCTTCGAGTACGACGAACACGGCACTCCGCTGGGCATGGTCCACTCCGGCGGCTACGACCTGCGCTTCGAGACCTCCGACGGGCGGATCACCGCCCTGCATCTGACCGGCGGCGGCCGCGTCCTCGCGTACGGCTACACCGACGGGAACCTGACGGAGGTCACCAACTCCTCCGGGCTGCCTCTGCGGTTCACCTATGACGACCGCACCCGCATCACCTCGTGGACCGACACGAACGACCGCCGCTACGAGTACGCCTACGACGATCTCGACCGGTGTATCGCCGAGGGCGGCGAGGCGGGCCACATCGCCCTCACCTTCCGCTACGACGACGCGGACCCGCAGACCGGCCTCCGGGTGACGCGGGTGACCACGGCCGCCGGGCACACCCGCCACTACCTGATCGACGACCGGTACCGGGTGGTGGCCGAGACCGACCCGCTCGGCGCCGTCACCCGGTACGAGTACGACCACCGGGGCCGGCGCACCGCGCACACCGACCCGCTCGGCCACACCACCCGCACCGCCTACGACGACGTCGGCCGCCTGGTCTCCTACGTCCGGCCCGACGGCCGGGAGGCGCGCGCCGAGTACGACGAGCGCGGCCGGCCGGTGAAGGTCGTCGCCGTGGACGGCTCGGTCGTCCGCCAGACCTACGACGAGCGCGGAAACCGCACCTCGGTCAGCCGTCCCGACGGAACGGTCACCCGATTCGGCCACGACGAACGCGGCCACCTCAGCACCGTGACCGACCCCCTGGGAGTGGTCACGCGGGTCCGCACCGACCGGGCGGGGCTGCCGCTCGCGGTCACCGACCGGCTCGGCGCCACCACGACGTACGAGCGGGACGCCTTCGGGCGGGCCACGGCGGTCACCGATCCCCTGGGCGCGGTCACGCGCATGGAGTGGACGGTCGAGGGCAAGCCGCTGCACCGGACGGGTCCGGACGGCGGCCGGCGCTCGTGGACGTACGACGGCGAGGGCAACTGCCTGACCCGTACGGACGGTCCCGAAGGCGCCACCGTCCACTTCGAGTACACCCACTTCGACCTGCTGGCCGCCCGGACCGACGCGGACGGCACGCGGCACGAGTACGCGTACGACGCCGAGTTGCGGCTGACCCAGGTCCGCAACCCGCAGGGCATGACCTGGGAGTACGCCTACGACCCGGCGGGCCGGCTCGTCCAGGAGACCGACTTCGACGGCCGTGCGCTCGACTACGTCTACGACCCGGCGGGCCGGCTCGTCACCCGCACCGACGCCCTCGGGCAGCAGGTCACCTTCGACCGCGATGCCCTGGGGCACACCGTCCGCAAGGACGCGGGCGGCACGGTGACGACGTACGAGTACGACGTGTTCGACCGGCTCGCCGCCGCGGTGCGGGGGGACAGTGTGCTGACCCGGCTGCGCGACCGGGCGGGCAGGCTCGTGCGGGAGACGGTCGACGGCCGCACCCTCACGTACACCTACGACGCCGTGGGCCGCCGCACCGGCCGGACGACGCCGTCGGGGGCGGTCGCCGCGTGGGACTACGACGCCGGGGGCCGCAACGACGCCCTGACGACGTCCGGCCGACGGATCGGCTTCACGCACGACGCGGCGGGCCAGGAGCTCAGTCGCACCTACGGAGACACCGTCACCCTCGACCACGCCTGGGACGAGGCCGGCCGGCTGGTGGAGCAGCGGCTCACGGGCCCCGGGCAGGACGTGGTGCAGCGTCGCGGGTACACCTACCGGTCCGACGGGGTCCTGACCGGGGTCGACGATCTGCTGGCCGGACCGCGCAGCTTCGATCTCGACCCGCGGGGCCGGGTGACGGCGGTGCACGCCGAGAACTGGACCGAGCGCTACGCGTACGACGAGGCGGGCAACCAGACCTCCGCGTCCTGGCCCGGCTCCCATCCCGGAGGCCAGGACGCCACCGGACCGCGCACCTACGAGGGCACCCGGCTGATCGGCGCCGGCCGGGTCCGTCACGAGTACGACGCCCTCGGCCGGGTCGTGCTCCGTCAGAAGGCCCGGCTCTCGCGCAAGCCCGACACCTGGCGCTACGAGTGGGACGCCGAGGACCGCATCACGGCCGTCACCACCCCGGACGGAACGCGCTGGCGGTACACGTACGACCCGTTGGGACGCCGTACGGCCAAGGAGCGGATGGCCGCCGACGGGCTGGAGGTCGCCGAGCGAACGGTCTTCACCTGGGACGGCGGCGTGCTGTGCGAACAGACCAGCGCCTCGGCGGAGGACGACCGGGCGATCGCCGTGACCTGGGACCATCGCGGTCTGCAGCCGCTCGCGCAGACGGAGCGGGTCCTGACGGCCGGCCAGGAGGTGGTGGACGAACGGTTCTACGCCATCGTCACCGACCTGGTGGGCGCGCCCACCGAACTCGTCGACGAGCACGGCGTGCCGGCCTGGCGCAGCCGGTCCACGCTGTGGGGCTCCACCGCCTGGAACCGCGACGCCACGGCGTACACGCCGCTGCGCTTCCCCGGCCAGTACTACGACACCGAATCGGGCCTGCACCACAACTACTTCCGCACGTACGACCCCGAGACCGGCCGTTATCTGAGCCCGGACCCGCTGGGTCTGGCGGCGGCCCCCAACCCGGTGTCGTACGTCGCCAATCCCCAGGGGTCGTGCGACCCCTTCGGGCTGGCCCCCTACTCGGACAGCACCCGGGCGGCGCAGGGCGTCGACCACCAGCTCAACGAGGCGGAGAGCGGCAAGTCGAACCACTATCTGGAGGGCATCGGCGCGGACGAGGTGAAACTGGAGAAGTACCTCCGCGGCCATCTGCAGTCGCCGGCCAACTACGTCGACGACGCGACAGGGGCTCGGATCATCATCGACCGCAGCCTCGACCCGTCCAGGCCGGTGGCCATCATCCGCCAGGACCATATGATCCACGCGTACCACATCGACCCGGAGGACCTCTCCAACTACATCACTCCGCGAGACGGCAAGGACACCGCGAAGTGGCGGACCCCGAAGGACGACGAAGTGAATGAGTAGCCGCAGCGGTACACCCCAGAACCCCGTGCCCGGCCGGCCGGGCTACCGTGCCGAGCCTTCCTACGACCCCGGTCAGAGCCGGGTCTTCCCGGCTCCGGTGCCGCCGGAGCTGCGGGCCCTCGGGGACGAGGTCCGGGCGGTCGACTGGCCGGTGCGGCTGGCCTTCCGTCCTTCCCGGATCGCCCTGCTCGACACCCTCTGCCGCTGGCAGACGTCGCGCGCGCTGGGCTACGTCCAGCTGCTGGCCTCCCGCACGGCGGACGAGCGACTGCCGGCCGACCTGAGGGTGGTGCCGGGTCCCGAGTCGGCCGGCGACCCGGGGCTGCCCGAGCTGCCGGCGCGGCTGGAGCGGGCCGCCGTGGACCTCCCGGCGGAGCTGCTGGACGTGGTCGTCTGCGACAGCGGCGGCCTGCTCGCGGACAACCGTTTCGCGGCATCGGTGCTGGCCGCCGGGCTCACCGCCGATTCCCGGCCGGGAGATCCGGACGAGGCGGTCTCCCGTGCCGTGGTACTCACCAGCTACTGGTACGAGGTTCCCGAGCTGCGCGGGGCGCTGGCCCTCGCGTGGAGCGCGAACCAGTTCGTCCGCGCGTGGCTCGGGTGGTCGCAGCGGTTCCTGTACGGCGACCCGGCGGGCGGCATCGGCATCGCCGCCGACCCCCGCCCACCCCGCCCCACGGCCTCCGCCCTCCCGGACTGGGCGTCCCCGCTGCTGGAGCGCATCGCGCAGGGGGACAGCGGATCGACTCCATGACCCGAACGGCGGTGGGGCACTGAGGTCGACGCGTCTCATCTGGGCGTGGCTCAGGGCAGGCTGTCGAACTTGCCGAGGAAGGCGCCGACCACCGCCGCGAGGGCCCCGCCGGCGAGAACGAGGCCGATACCGAGGGTGAGACCGACCAGGATGGCGTCCCGGATCCGGCGGCCCCGCGACTGCAACGGAAGTACGCGGCCGGGGTCGCGTGGGTCGTACGCCACCTCGATGCTCCAGGTCGGGATGGAGTGCCGCACGGTGCGGACCACGCCGCCCTGATCCGTGTACACGTACCGGCCGGGCTCGTCCTGAAGCCGGACGGCGGCCGTCCGGACGCCGTGCTTCCGCAGATACCACTCCTCGACCGGTTGGTAGGCGAAGAACGCGCCGAGGGCGAGGATCGGTATCCCGAAGAAGCTGAGGGGGATGATGAAGATCATGGCGGCTGGGCTTCCCATGAGGCCCACGAGCACGCATGAGCCGATGGCCGCCAAGGTCGAGACGAGCGCGCCGCGCTTCATCCCGCGAAGCCAGTTCCGGTAACTCGGCTGGTACAGGCGCTCGCCCGAGACGAGGTCCGCGCCGTCGATCGCCTCCGTCCCCTCGTCCCGCCTTGGCAGAGCCGCGTTCACGGCGTCGGCGAAGGCGACGGCGGCGTCGGCGTCCACCACGTCCCAGACCCGGTGGACGTGCGTCCTGTCCGTGGTCGGAGCGACGGTCAGCTCGATCGTGACGGTCTGCCCCTCGGCGAGTACACGGCTGATGGCTTCCAACGGGATGCGCGCCTGCTCGTGCGGACGGCGCACGATCAGCGCGTCGTTCTCCACGAGCACGACGGTCTTCCCGCCGGCGTGGAGAACAGGTATGGGAGAAGTGATCGACATGTGCGTGATGGTAGGTGCGGAGATCGGCGCGCGGGAGCTTTCGGGTGCGCGGGCTTGACGCCTTCTCTCTGAGCGGCGCACCGAGTTGCCGTCCGGGACGGTCGGGGCGAGATGGCTCGGCGTGCCGGGAAGCGTGTCCCCGGTGTCCTGGCCGAATGCGAGAATACGGGTCCTGGCCGAAGCGTGCGACGTACACGACCGAGGCCGGCGGCAAGTGTGAGATCGCGCGGATGGTCTACGGCCTGGAGCTGCCGGGGCCCGAGTCGGTGAACTGGACCCTCGGCCGGCTCATCCTGTGGAGCAACGACCTCCTGCTCGACCTCGCCGGCGAGGGCTTCGCCAACCGCCAGCACGCCGCCGCGTTCCTGTGGTGGGCCAAGGATCGGCTCGGAGGCCGACGCGCGGCTTGACCCGGCCCGCGACACGCACCGCCTGCGCCTCCCCCTGGCGGCCGTCGGGTCGTACGAGGACCAGGTCACGTTCGTGGAAGGCGCAGGCACACCAAGGCGGCCGAGACGATCGCCGGCACCAGCGCGGGCAGCCGGTCTCCGGCGCGCAGGTGCGAAACGGCCGCGCCGACGAGCAGGAGCAGGAAGCCGGTCGCGGCTGCGACACCCACGCCGGTGAACGACCATCCGGCGAACAGGCCCACGACGCCGGCGATTTCGAGTGCTCCGATGACGCGGTATCCGCCGACGGTGAAGCCCACGTGGGCGGCTCGCTCGGCCATCGCGGCCGTCCCGAGAAGCTTTCCGGTGGCCGGCAGGGTGAACCAGAGCGCCAGGGCCGAGGTGAGGATGACGAGAGCAGTCATCTCAGCCGTCCTCCTTGGTCCGTGTGACGATGCGGCAGGACACGGCGAAGTCGGCCACGCGGTGTTCCACTTCGGCGGCGACCGACGTCCGGGGCCGCAGGGTGACGGTGGCGGTCACCGTCCCCGATTCGGCGTCGGTGGCGATCTCTTCGATGCCGTCGATGTCCGCGAGGACATCAGCCAGTACACGGCGGGTGGCGTCGGCGCGGAGCGGAAGCTTGTACGGCTTTCCGACGGCGGTGACGGGGAGCGTGTCGAGGACGTGTACGGCCTTGGGGGCGGCGGCTGCTTCGCTCACGTGCACGGCGGCCCAGGCGAGGAGGTCCCCCTCGCCGACCGTGGCGTCGGAGAGGGTCACGTACCTTGCCGTGTCGGTCCTTGTGGTCACGCGTACCTCACCGTGTTCCGCTGTGTGCCGAGATCGATGGCGCCGTCGGGCGTGCGAATGGAGAGCTCCACGACATCCCCGTCGTGGAGGTACCGCTGGTTCTTCTCCTGGGACTTGAAGAACGCCTTCCACTTCGCCGCCGGCGGCAGGAGCGCGGCGATGATCTCCACCAACTTGGGCGGCGCCTTGAGAGCCGTGCCGCCGGGCGTGCCGGTGAGGACGAGGTCGCCTGGGGCGAGGGCCTGGAAGCGGGACAGTTCCCGGAGGGCCTGCAGCGGGTTGTAGATCATGTCCGTCAGGTCGCTGTTCTGGCGGATCTCGCCGTTGACCTTGAGGACGAGCCTCAGCTCCGACAGGCGGTCGAGTTCGTCGTGGTCGAGCAGGACGAGGGCAGGACCGACGGGGGTGAAGGTCGGGTAGGACTTCGCCTCGTAGAACTGGGTCTTGGGCAGTTGTACGTCGCGCGCCGAGACGTCGTTGGTGATGACCAGTCCGGCGACATGGTCCTTCCAGCCGGCCGGGGTCACCGTGGTGCCGACCGGGAGGGGGCGTCCGACGACGAGGCCGAGTTCGATCTCGTAGTCGAGGAACCGCACGTGGTCCGGTTTGACGATCTCGTCGAACGGGCCGCTGAGGGAGCCCGAGGTCTTGCGGAAGAACGTCAGGGGGACGGATGCCGGGTCCATCCCGGAGTCGCGCACGTGGGAGACGTAGTTGGTCATCTGCGCGACCACTCGGCACGGTGCCGTGACCGGGGAGACCAGGGCGAGCGTACTGATGTCGCGCGTCTCAGCGGCGGACGCATGCGAGCGGGCCCGGTGCACGGAGCTCACGTCGGCGAGCATTTCGGCGGTCGAGGTCGCGGTGGTGTCGACCTGGGCGGCGAGGTGCTCGTCGAGCGCGACCCACCAGGCCTCGGAGGTACGGAGGACGGTGGTGCTCATGAGGTAGCCACTTTCAGCAGGCCGCGCAGGCGGTCGAGGTCGAATTCGTTGTCGTGGGATCGCAGGGCGGTGAGAATCGACCGCAGCTCGGCCAGCGACTCGCGTCCGGGCGCGATGCCCAGGAAGTCCTTGGTGGCCGGAGGCCCCCACTGGGCGAGCCCGGAGGCGGTCATGGGCGCCCAGCCGGGCTCCAGGCCGGAGTCGAACATGTCGCTGTCGGTGAAGTGCTCGACGAGAAAGCCGTCGGGGTCCCGCCAGTAGTCGAAGATCTGGCTGCCCTGGATGTGCCGACCGATACCCCAGGAGCGCTTGTAGCCCTCGTCGAGGAGGTACGCGCCGCCGGCGGCCAGTGCGTCGAGGTCGGCCACCTCGTACGCCGAGTGCACGTACCGGTCGGAGGGCCCCAGCGTCAGGGCCAGGGTGTGGTGGTCGGTCGGCGTCGGACCGCGGTCGCAGCGGATGAAGCTCATGGTGGGGCCCCGCTCGCGCTGCCCTTCGTAGTACAGGAAATCGCTGACGATCAGGCCGAGGTGCCGTAGATACCAGTCGAGCGTCCGCCGGTAGGCGGTCGACTGCAGGACGACGTGCCCGAGCCGCCGCACGCCCGCCGGCTCCCGGGGCGGCCGTTGGGTGCCGTTGATCCGGTCGATGCCACCGGCGAGGTTGAGCCGCTGGGCCGATTGCGCGGCCAGGGCCGGCAGTTCTTCCGTACCGGCGACGACCCGCACCGGCAGTCCACCGGGGTCGGCCAGGTCGACCACCGAGCCGCCCAGAGTCTCGGGCAACGGCCGCACGCGTGCGCCGGTGGCATCGGCGAGTCGCAGGAGATCGCGGGCGTCGGCCGCCCGGAAGGCCGGGCCGAGGAACCTCGTCCCGCGTCCCTTGCGAATGATCACGCACGGCGCGCCGGCCTGAGTGCCGCGCAGGTGCAGCTCACGGCCGTCGCGGTACGACGTGACGAAGCCGAACGCCCTGCCGAACACTTCGGCACGGTCCAGATCGGGCTTGGAGAACTCCAGCCACGCGATGTCGTGCACCTTGATCACCGGGTTCGCCGCGCGCCCCGGATGCTCCCCGCGCAGTGCGCCCCGCTCGGAATGCAGGTCGCTGTGAACAGCCACGGTCACCACCTCCTGAAGGAATCGTCACTTCCGAAGGTGACGTCAGTCAATAGGACTGAAGAATTCTTCAGAAACTGGAACTGATGATATCGTCAGGACTGAATCGAGTACGGGCGAGAAGGAGGCACGGTGGCCGAGAAGACGGCACCCAACCGCACCGACCTGCGACGGCAGAGGACGCGCGCCTCCCTCGTCGGCGCGGCTCAGCAACTCCTGGCCGAGGGGCGGACCGATGTCGCGGTCCTGGAGATCACCGACCTGGCCAACGTCGGGGTCGGGACGTTCTACAACCACTTCGACAGCAAGGAGGACCTCTTCCGCGCCGCGGTCGAGGATGCGCTGGAGTGGTTCGGCGACCTCATGGACCGCCTCACCGCGGACATCGACGACCCCGCGGTCGCGTACGCCCAGAGCTTCCGCATGACCGGCCGCCTGCACCGCCGCCACCCGCAGCTCAGTCATGTCCTCCTGCGCCACGGGCTCGAAGTGGCCTACTCCGAGCGCGGGTTGGCCCCTCGCGCGAAGCGGGACATCCGTACGGCGGCGGCCGCCGGACGATTCGAGGTCGAGGACCTGGACCTCGCCCTGGCGATGACGGTCAGCGCCCAACTGGCCCTGGGCTCACTGCTGCACGCGCAGCCCGACCGGGACGACGCGAGGTCCTCGGACCTGATCGTCCGCGGCCTGCTGCGCCACTTCGGCATGACCGCCGAAGAGGCGGCGCGCATCTGCTCGCTCGAACTGCCGGACCTCGACCTGATGGACACGGTCTCCCCCTGAGCGCCGTCCCGACGCGCACACCTCCGCGCGCGGGCCGGGCCGGCCGACAGCGTCTCGGTCAGCGGCCGCCCCTCAGCACGCGCGACAGGCCGAGCGCCGCGGTGCGTACGGCCGGGGCCAGTTGGGCGGGGCGGAAGCGCTCGAGTGGTACGGCGACCGACAGCGCGGCGACCGTGGTGCCGCCGGCGAAGACGGGAGCCGCGATGCAGCTCACTCCGAGCACGGCCTCCTGCTCCTCGTAGGCGAGGCCGGAGACCCGGATCTTCTCCAGGGCCATGCGCAGGCGCGCCGGGTCGGCGATCGAGTGGGGGGTGAGGCTGGGCAGCGGCCGGGACAGCACCTCCTCGGTCAGCTCGTCACCGGAGAAGGCCAGCAGCGCCTTCCCGACGCCCGTACAGCTGAGCGGCAGGCTGCCGCCGATGCGGGAGGGCAGCCGCAGGGCCTCGTGGCCGTGGATGCGTTCGAGGTAGACCACCTCCAGGCCCTCACGGATGCCCAGATGGACGGTCTCACGCGTGGCCTCGAACAGGTCCTGGAGGAAGGGCAGGGCCGTCTCCCTCAGGTCGAGGCGGTGCGGAACGAGCGAGCCGAGCTCGAAGAGCTTCGCTCCGAGCCGGTACCGGGGGCCCGAGCGCTCGAGCCAGCCCAGACCGACCAGGTCCGCCGCCAGGCGATGCACCGTCGGCTTGGGCAGGCCCGTGCGCTCCGAAAGTTCCGACAGGCGGTACGGGCCGCCGTCCGGACTGAAGCTTTCGAGGATGAGCGCGGCCTTCTCCAGCATGCTGCCGCCCGGGTTGTTCCGTGTCACGGAACAATATTTGTCCCTCTCGGCAGACCCTGTCTATATCGGTGGCACCCCCGCTCCTTCCCTCCCTGGAGGTACCCATGTCGACCGATCCCGACAGCGCCCGTCCGGACGCCGATCCACCGGACGTGGTCGAGGCCGCCGACCTGCTGGCTGAGGCCGCCCGTACCGGTGCCGCCTGTCCCCCGGTGCGGACGCTGTTCGAAGGAGGCGGCGATCTGGAGACCGCGTACGCCGTGCAGCAGCTGAACGTCCGGCGCGGCCTGGACGCCGGCCGGCGGCTCGTCGGCCGCAAGATCGGCCTGACCTCCGTGGCCGTGCAGCGGCAACTCGGTGTCGACCAGCCCGACTTCGGGACGCTCTTCGCGGACATGGCCGTCCCGGACGGCGGCGAGGTGCCCGCCGGACGGCTGCTCCAGCCGAAGGTGGAGGCGGAGGTCGCGCTCGTACTGGGTCGCGATCTGCCGCACCGGCGGTGCACCGTTGTGGACGTGCTGCGCGCGGTCGACTTCGCGCTACCGGCCCTGGAGATCGTCGACAGCCGCATCGCCGGCTGGGACATCTCCCTCGTCGACACGGTCGCCGACAACGCCTCCTGCGGCCTGTACGTCCTCGGCACCACCCCCGTACCTCTCGCCGACGTCGATCTGCGCACCGTGACGATGACCATGACCCGGAACGGCGAGACCGTCTCCGAGGGCACGGGCGCCGACTGCCTGGGCAGCCCTCTCAACGCGGCCGCCTGGCTGGCATCGGCCCTCGCCGAGCGCGGTGACCCACTGCGCGCCGGTGATCTCGTCCTCACCGGGGCCCTGGGCCCGATGGCCCCCGCCGCCCCCGGCGACCTGTTCGAGACGCACATCCCGGACCTGGGCTCCGTACGGGTCGGGTTCGCCATGGAAGGGGACCAGCGGTGAGCAGCAGGACGAAGGTGGCCGTCATCGGCTCCGGCAACATCGGCACCGACCTCATGATCAAGCTCCTCCGCCTGTCGGACAGTCTGGAGATCGCCGCGATGGCCGGGATCGACCCGGACTCCGACGGTCTGGCCCGCGCCCGACGGCTGAAGGTCGCCACCACCCACGAGGGCGTGGAAGGACTCACCCGGCTGGACGAGTTCACCGACGTCGAGATCGTCTTCGACGCCACCTCGGCAGGCGCCCACCGCCACCATGACGAGGTGCTGCGCCCGCTGGGTCGCACCCTCGTCGACCTCACCCCGGCGGCCATCGGCCCGTACGTCGTCCCGCCCGTCAACGGCGACGCCCATCTCGACGCCCCGAACGTCAACATGGTCACCTGCGGCGGCCAGGCCACGATCCCGATCGTCGCCGCGATCGACTCCGTCTCGCCCGTGCACTACGGCGAGATCGTCGCCTCCATCGCCTCCCGTTCCGCCGGCCCCGGCACCCGCGCCAACATCGACGAGTTCACCGAGACCACCTCCTCCGCCATCGAGCGGGTCGGCGGGGCGGCGAAGGGCAAGGCGATCATCGTCCTCAACCCGGCCGAACCCCCGCTGATCATGCGGGACACCGTGCACTGTCTGGTCTCCGAGTGCGCGACCGAGGCGGTGACCGCGTCGGTCGAGGAGATGGTCGGGCGCGTCCAGGCCTACGTCCCGGGCTACCGGCTCAAGCAGAAGGTGCAGTACGAGAGGGTGGCGGCCGACGACCCCCTGCGTGACCTCGCGCCCGGCGCCGGCGAGGCCCTCAAGGTCTCCGTCCTCCTGGAGGTCGAGGGCGCCGCACACTACCTCCCGGCCTACGCCGGAAACCTCGACATCATGACCTCGGCCGCACTGCGCACCGCGGAGCGCATGGCCGCCCTCCCCCACCCTCGGCTTCGCTCGAGCGGGGGAACCCCCATCGCCACGGAGGTGGCCTCCCGATGACCCGTCCCCCTCGCCTGTACGTCCAGGACGTCACCCTGCGGGACGGCATGCATGCCGTCCGCCACCGCTACACCGTCACCCAGGCACGCGCCATCGCCGCCGCTCTCGACAGCGCCGGCGTGGCCGCCATCGAGATCGCCCACGGCGACGGCCTGGCCGGCTCCAGCATCAACTACGGCATCGGCGCCCACACCGACTGGGAGTGGATCGAGGCCGTCACCGACGTCACCGTCGGCGCCGTACCCACCACGCTCCTCCTGCCCGGCATCGGCACGCTGCACGAACTCCGGCAGGCTCACCGCCTGGGCATCCGCTCGGTACGCGTCGCCACCCACTGCACCGAGGCCGACATCTCCGCCCAGCACATCGCCGCCGCCCGTGAACTGGGCATGGACGTCGCCGGCTTCCTGATGATGTCCCACATGGCCGAACCGGCCGAACTCGCCCGCCAGGCCCAGCTCATGGAGTCCTACGGCGCCACCTGCGTCTATGTCACCGACTCCGGCGGCCGCCTCACCATGGACGACGTCGGCGAACGCTTCCGCGCCTACCGCGACGTGCTGAAGCCGGAGACGGAGATGGGCATCCACGCCCACCACAACCTCGCCCTCGGCGTCGCCAACAGCGTCGTGGCCGTCGAGAGCGGAGCCGTACGCGTCGACGCCTCCCTCGCCGGACAGGGCGCCGGTGCCGGCAACTGCCCGCTGGAGGCGTTCATCGCCGTCGCGGAGCTGAGCGGCTGGGAGCACGGGTGCGACCTGTTCCCGCTCATGGACGCGGCCGACGACCTCGTACGACCGCTCCAGGACCGCGAGGTGCGGGTGGATCGCGAGACCCTGAGCCTCGGCTATGCCGGTGTGTACTCCAGCTTCCTGCGCCACGCCGAGACCGCAGCCGCCCGGTACGGCCTGGACACCCGCGCCATCCTGGTCGAGGTCGGCCGGCGCGGGATGGTCGGCGGCCAGGAGGACATGATCACCGACATCGCGCTCGACCTGGTGGCCCGTGCCGAGAGCACGTCCTGACCCGTCGTGAACAGCCCTGAGCCCCGGCCGCGTCGGCCGGGGCTCACCTGTGTGAAGGCCGTCTCGGAGCTTTCAGTCGTCGGCGATGCCGGCGCCGCTGAGAGCCGGGACGGTCTTCTCCGGGCGGGCCAAGGACAGGGCGCCGAGCCGGAACTGATCGAGCTTGTCGAGGATGGTCCGGCCGACGGGCTTGTGCCCCCAGACGCTGATGCCCTGGTGGGTGCTGGGCTCCCAGGTGCTCTCGTCGACGACGAGGGGGTTCCAGCCGACCTCCCACTCGAAGCCGGAGGGAGTGCGGGCGTAGTACGAGAGTTCCTTGTCGTTGGTGTGCTGCCCCACCGACAAGGCCATGTCGAAGCCGAGTTCGTGCACCCGCTGATAGCTCCGGGCGAGGTCGTCGAGACTCTCGGCCTGGATGTTGAGGTGCTGGACGCGCGTGCGGACCGGATCGATCGGCAGACCCTGGACGGCCGCGATGGCGATGGAGTGGTGTCGCTCGTTGACGCGCAGGAAGCGGATCTTGAGCTTGATTCCGCTGATCGTCTCGTCGATGTAGTCGGTCAGACGAGCGTCGAAGACGGTGTTGAAGTAGCCGCGCATCAGGGTGGGCTTCGCCGAGGTGATGGCGACGTGTCCCATGCCCGCGTCACCGGTGACGAAGCCTGAGGCCGCCATCCGCAGCGGCTCGGCCGAGGTCACCGGGGTGGTGTGGATCTCCTGGGTGATGCCCTTCGGGCCGGGGAAGCGGAGGAGGCGTTCGACACCGCGCAGGGCCGCCTCCTCGTCGGAGCCCCGCGCGACGGGGACGCCATGGGTACGGAGGCGGGCCTCGATCTGCTCGAAGGAGGCGTGGTCGTCGACGTGCCAGCCGATCGCCACGACGTCCTCGGCGGGACCCCGTCGCAGCAGGAACCGGCACTCGTGGTCGTCGAGACGGAAGCGCATCACGTCGCGGGAGACGTCGTCGTGGTGCATGCCGATGGCGTCGGCGCCGAACCGCCGCCAGTCGGCGAAGCGGTCGGTCTCGATGACGATGTAGCCGAGGTGGACGGCGCCGAAGACGGAAGGAGTGGTGTTCATCGCCGACCTGCCAGGAAGTCGGCGCAGAGCCGGTTGAAGAGGTCGGCACGCTCCCACTGCACCCAGTGGCCGGTGTTGGCGACCTCGTACAGGTCGCAGTCGGGCATGCGCTCGGCCAGCATGCGGCCGCCGGAGGGCCGGTTGACCTTGTCCGCGGCACCCCAGAGCACCAGGGTCGGCACGGCCAGCCGGTTCAGGCGCCTGTCGCGCGTGAAGTCCATCTTCCAGACGGTGCGCAGGCCCTTCGGGCGCCTCAGCGGGGGGTCCGCGACGACCTCCGGGTCGATGCTGTCCCGGTAGCGCGAGTCGATGACGGAGTCGGGCACCTGGGCGGCGTTGAAGACGAGGTGGTCGCGGATGAACTTCTCCAGCTTCGGTCGCGTGGGCCCTTCCCCGGTGTAGTAGTTCAGCAGGGAGTTCAGGCCCGGTGTGGGCAGGGCGCGGGTGGTGCCGATGCCGCCGGGACCCATGAGGACCATGCGGTCGACCCGGTCGGGTGTGTCGAGGGCGAGGCGCAGGGCGCAGGCTCCGCCGTACGAGTTGCCGACGAAGTGGGCCCTTTCCAGGCCGAGTCGGTCGAGCATGCCGCGGATGCCGTCGGCGAGAGCCCCGAAGGGATCGGTCATGTCGATGCCCTTGCTGCTGCGGCCGTAGCCGGGCAGGTCGGGCACGATGACGCGGTAATTCTTGGCCAACTCGGCGATGTTGCGGCTGTAGTTGGAGACACCGGAGGCTCCGGGACCGCCGCCGTGGAGCAGAACCACGGGCGTCCCCTCTCCGATCTCCGCGACGAAGATAGTCTTCCCGCCGACGTCGAGCAGGTGCTCCCGCATCCGAGGCACTTCGGTGTGCGTGTTCATGGGGTTCCTCACGGTGCGGTGGTCGTGGTCGGGTGCGGTGCCGGAGTGAACCCGGATGGAGGCGGCGGCAGTTGGGTCCCGGCGGGCGCGGCGGCGTAGACGTAGGCGTCCGGCCGCAGGGCGACGGTGGCCGCACCGTGTTCGGCCAGCCAGGGCACCAGGACGCCGTCGCTGTCGACGACCGCGCCCTCGGCCGGCCGGGACCCGACCGGCAGGACAGCGAGCGACGGAACGCCCGGGCGTTCCCACGCGGGCTGAGGTGTGGGCAGCCCGAGGTGCAGGAGCAGCCAGCGGCCGTCGAGTGCGTCGTCGAGGCGGACCCGGGCCCCGTCGGGGGCGGTCACCCAGGGTTGCGGAATCTGGTGGCCGGACGCCTTGGTGCGCGGTCGGGCCTGGAAGCCGTCGGCGTAGTGGGCGACGGGTATCCAGTTCGAGTCCTGCATCCAGCCGCCGAAGCCGGGCAAGCGGCTCAGGAGGGGCGCCACGGTGTCGCGGACCCGGGTGACCGCCCGCCGCCGTTCGGTGATGACCCGCCCGACGAACACCGCCCGCTTCGTCACCTCCTTGACGTGCGGCTTGCGCTCGGACTCGTAGGAGTCCAGGAGCGATTCGGGCAGTTCGCCGCGGAGCACCGCGTCCAGCTTCCAGCACAGGTTGGCCGCGTCCCGTACGCCGGCGGCCATGCCCTGACCGATCCACGGCGGCATGGCGTGGGCGGCGTCACCGGCCAGGAAGACCCGGCCCACCCGGAAGCGGGCGGCGAAGCGGACGTGGTGACTGTAGACCGTGGCGCGCAGGATCCTGATCTGGTCCCGGCCGATCCCGTACCGGGCCACCATCGCGTGGATCGCGTCGTCGGTGGTCAGCTGCTTCTCGTCGTCCCCGGGCAGGATGGGGAACTCCCAGCGGTGGTGGCCGAGCGGGGTCGGGCAGTCCACGGCCGGCCGGGCCGGGTCGCAGCGGAAGCGCAGGCGGTCGTGGTCCGGCCAGGGCCTGAGCATCTCGGTGTCGATGACCACCCAGCGGTCCTCGTACGTCTTGCCCTCATAGCCCACGTTCAGCTGGGCCCGGGTGAGGCTTGAGCCGCCGTCGGCCGCGATCACGTAGGCGGCCCGCAGGCGCCGTACCGAGTCGTCGACGGTCGAGACGGCCGTCAGTTCCACGCCGTCGTCGTCCTGCCGCAGCCGGAGGCACTCGTGCCGCAGCAGGAGCTCCACGTTCGGGAAGCGGTCGACGCCGTCGCGCAGGACCTGTTCCAGTGCCGGCTGATAGATGAACATCTGCGGCGGATGGCCGTGCCCGCGCGGAGTCGGGACCGCGCTGATGAACGTACGCCCCTTGGCGTCCACGAAGTCCAGCGGGCGCTCGGCGAGCATGTCCTGCTTCAGCCGGTCGGCGAGGCCGATCCGCTGCCAGATCCGTACGACCTCCTCGTCGGTGGATATCGCTCGGGCCCGGGAGTAGATCTCCGCGTCCCGCTCCAGCACGACCACCCTGAGGCCCATCGCCCCCAGGAGGTTCGCCGCCGTGACGCCCGTCGGCCCGTAGCCGATCACCGCCACGTCGTACGCGTCGTCGTCGGCTCTGTCCTCGGCCCTGACTTCGCTCACCAGGCCCACCTCACTGTCGTCCCTGTCGCGGCTCTTGCTGTAGCGGTCATTCCAATTGGAATGACCGCTACGGTAAGCTGGATGTCGGGATAGGGTCAAGGGTCGGGACAGGGAGGACACATCCGATGCCCAGTGCACAGACGCCGCGCAAGAAGCGGGCGAACGGGGTGGAGTCGCGGCAGCGCATCCTCGACGCCACGGTCGAGATCGCCGGCGAACGCGGGTACGAGGGCACGTCCATCGCGGCGGTCAGCGCCAAGTGCGGGCTCCCCGCCAGTTCGATCTACTGGCACTTCAAGGACAAGGACGACCTGATCGCCGCGGTCATCGAGCGCAGCTTCGAGACCTGGCTCGCGGCCGTCGAGCTACCGGGCGAAGCGACCGGCACTCCTCTGGAGCGGGTCACGGCCATGGCGGCGAACGTCGCGAAGTCCCTGGTGGACGCGCCGGACTTCCTCCGGCTCGGCCTGATGCTCGCCCTGGAACGGCGCCCCACCGAGCCCCGAGGCCGCACGGTCTTCCTCCAGGTCCGCGACATCACCCGGCGGAGGATCAGCGACATGATCGTGACCCTCTTCCCCGGCCTGGACGACGAGGCCGTACGCGTGCTCAGCGTGTACGCCGTCGCGGGCGCCGACGGCCTGTTCATTCAGCGGGAGATCGCCGGCGACAGCGTCGACCTGGTCGCGATGGCCGAGATGCACGCGCGACTCCTCCACGACGCGGCGGTCCGCATGGCGACCGAAGCCGAAACACGCTCCTGAACGCCCGGCAGCGCGCCCGCGGTTGTCCGTGAGGTCGGCCCCACCGCGGCGCACCGCCCCCCTTCCGCCCCCGATCACGCCCCGGCGAGCCGAGGGAAGAGCACCTCCGCGCTGCCACGGTTGATCGCGTCCAGCCGGCCGGGCTCGAAGCCCTCGTAGCCTTCGAGCAGGGCGTCGAGGAGATCTCCGCTCTCCTGCGGGACGAAGGGGAAGTCGCTGCCGTAGAGGATGTGCCCGGGTGCGGCGAAGGCCAGCAGGGAGGGCAGGGCGGACGGCGTGGTGGACAGCGCGGTGTCGAAGTAGAAGCGCTGCAGGTCGGCCAGGATGCCCATGGGCGTGGTGCCGGGGTTGAACGGGGCGCCGCCGGTGAACCGCCAGGCCGCATAGGGCAGGAAGCCACCGGCGTGGGAGAGGATCACCTTCATCCGGGTGTGCCGGCTCATCACGCCGTTGAGCGTCATGTGCACCGCTGTGCGCGTGGTGTCGTACGGGAAGTCCAGCAGCGGGCCGGGCATGCCCTCCAGCATGGGGAGCGGCGGCGCGTCCGGATGGATGAAGACCACCGCCGCGCGGGCGTCGAGTTCGGCCCACAGCGGCTCGAACTCCTTGTCGCCCAGATAGCGGCCCTGGACGTTCGACATGAGCACCACGCCGTCGGCATGCAACTCGTCGAGCGCATGGGCGGCTTCGGCGAGCGCGCCCTCGACGTCCGGCAGCGGGAGGCTCGCGAAGAACCCGAAGCGGTCGGGCCGGTCCTTGGCCAGCTCCGCGCTGTACTCGTTGACACCGCGGGCGATCGCACGGGCCTCGGCGTCGTCGCCGAAGTGGATGCCCGGCGAGCTGACGGAGAGGATGCCGGTCGCGATCGACCGGCGGTCCATCGTCTCGATCGCGCTCGCCGCGTCCCAGGCGGGAGTGGGCCAGCCGGCGGCCGTGACGCCGTGGCGGTCCATCACGTCCCGGTACGCCGACGGGATCAGGTGCTGGTGGACGTCGATACGGAAAGGAGAGCCCATTTCCACTCGCCTCCTAAACTTTAGGTGGCTAATCATTACTCCAGTAAGCTACCGCTCATGAGCAACCACGGCAATGGGCAATCGGTCTCGACGGACGACGACGCGAGCGCGGAGGAGATCGCCCGGGCGGCCGACGCGCTCTTCGTCGCCATGCGACGGGCCCGTTCGGCGGGTGCCGAGCAGATCGGCGGCCTCTCCCTCGCCCAGGTCGCACTGCTCGAACCCCTGGCGAGCGAAGCGGACCTGCCGGTGGGTCGACTGGCCGGCGACGCGGATGTCAGCGTCCCCACCGCCACCCGCATGCTGCAGCAGCTGGAGGCGAAGGGGATCGTCGTACGGCGCCGGTCCCCCGAGGACGAGCGACGGGTCCTCGTGAGCCTCACCGAAGAGGGAGCCGAGCGACTCACCCTGCTCCGGACCCGGCTCAGGGAGCGCCAGACCCGCGCGTACGAGGCGTTCACACCGACCGAGCGCGTCCTGCTCGTCACCCTCGTGCGGCGCCTGACCGAACTCGTCGCGGCCCCCGAAGCCGACTGACGCGATCGCCCCCTCGCCGCGCCCCCGGACCGTCACGCGGCCCACGGACGGCTGCCGCCGCGGGTCCGGGCGAGTCACCTCGCCCGCGGGCGACTCCCGGGAAGCCACCCGACACACAGCCGCCC
>NZ_JBHTTQ010000080.1:0-34234 GCF_042794475.1 Streptomyces sp. NPDC056527 | reverse complement strand
CCTGCGATCTGCACAGCCTGACTCCCAGTCCATCCGTGACGTTCAGCGGAGGATAGAACCAGGCACTGACAGGTCCAGATGTTAAAGAACAAGCTAACTGATCGTTTCAGAATGAGGTGCGCAGGCGACGGAGGCAGATGAGGCAGCAGGCCAGTTCGAGCATGCTCTGGTGGAGGTCGGCGTGTCGTTCGTAGCGGGTGCGGAGCCGTGGGCGATGTTGCGTCGGGTCCCCGAGGTGGTCACCGACAAATATTGGTTGTGAACAACTGCACGTTCCTGCAACGGTGCCCGTGTGCATAGCAGAGCCGTCAACGAGTCTGACATCGAGGCGATCTTCGATCTCTTCGGCCGAGCCGAGCACGCTGCAATCGGGCGTCAAACGACGACGCGAGCAGACGTGCGTGACCTGCTCGCGAGCCCCGGCCTGGAAATGGCGTCGCGGACGATGGTCGTGGAGTCGAAGGATGGTCGGCTGAGCGGCTTCGTCGCACTGCATCCGGCACCGCAGGCTGGCCAACTCCGGGCGCATCTGGTCCTTGCGTCGGCAGACGGCACTACGGACACGGCCCGAGCACTGCTGCACCTGCTCGACGAGTGGGTGCTACGGGACGCGCCACACGGCGACACTCCCGTGACCATGTTTCAGCTGCCCAACTGCCCGGCCCATGACCTCGTGACCGCCGAGGGCTGGAGCATCGTGCACCGCTACACGCGCCTCAGCATCGACCTGGACACCACCGAGTTCCCCGAACCGGCTCAGTCACCCCTCGGTGTGCGACTGCGCTTCGCTGCCGATGACCAGGACCGGCGCGCCGTCCACTCCGTATTGGAGGACGCATTGGCCGGGCACTGGAACCACCGGCGGCGTACCTTCGCCCAGTTCGACCGTGACCAGCAACAGCGCGACGGCTACGACGCGGCCCTATGGTGGCTGGCCGAGGTCGATGGGGTCTGTGCGGGTGCTGTCATCGCTCGCGACCCGTCGGAGCGCGCATGGATCGCCTGGCTCGGAGTTCTCGATGCCCACCGCGGCCGCGGCATCGGCACCCAGCTGTTGAGCACCGTCTTCCGGCTCCTCCGGGACCGTGGCCATCACAGCGTGGGCGTCGACGTCGACACCCACAACTCAGTCGGCGCTCTCGGCGTCTATCGGACCGCCGGGATGAGCGAGCGGGGCACCGCTGACCAGTGGCGCAAGATCTACAGCCAACAACCTTCCTGAGCAATTCAGTTGAGCCTCAGGTCTTGCGCATGTCGATCTTGGCCGACAGGGTGTCCGCGTGCGTGCTGATCTTGTTCCGGATGACCTGTGGGAGCGAGTGGCCCCGCTTCTTCCGCCCGCTCCCGAACGGCGCCGCCGCTACCCCGGGGCGGTTGCGCGTTCCGGACAGGGCGGCCCTCGCAGGCGTCATGTACGTGTTGCGGACCGGTGTCGCGTGGCGCGACGTGCCCGCCGAGATTGTGGGCTGCTCCGGAGTCACAGCCTGGCGAAGGGTACGAGGCTGGACCGAGGCCGGCGTATGGCCCCGCTTGCACGCCGCCCTGCTGACCGAGTTGCGCCGCGCCGATCTGCTGGACTTGGACGACTGCGCGGTGGACGGGTCGCACGTCCGGGCTCTCAAAGGGGGGATCACGTTGGCCCCTCGCCCGTCGACCGATCCCGTCCCGGCTCCAAACACCATCTGATCGTCGACCGCCACGGAACTCCGCTTGCCGTCACACTCACCGGCGGCAACCGGCACGACGTGACCCAGCTCCTGCCGCTACTCGACGCCGTCCCGTCGATCCGGGGTCTGCGGGGGCGCCCCCGCCGCAGGCCCCGGCGTCTGTACGCGGACCGGGGCTACGACTTCGACAAGTACCGCCGCCTGCTGTGGAAGCGGGGCATCAAGCCGATGATCGCCCGACGCGGTGTCGCCCACGGCTCCGGGCTGGGCAAGGTCCGTTGGGTCGTCGAGCGCGCCTTCGCCTGGCTGCATCAGTTCAAACGGCTCCGCACCCGCTACGAACGACGAGCTGACCTCCACCAGGGCCTGCTCGACCTGGCCTGCTGCCTCACCTGCCTCCGCCGCCTGCGCACCTCTTCCTGAAGCGATCAGCTGGCTACGCTGAACCACCCCGGTCGCACCTCGGTCAGAAGCGGTTGCAAGGACCGCACCGCTATCCGCAGGTCCTGATCCGTGACGTCAAGAGGCTCCGGCAGGCTCAGCCCGTACCAGCGCAGCCGCCAGAGGTCGAAGATTTCGCTCCCGTCGGCTGCGAAGTCGACATCGACCTCGGTGCCGTTGTCGCTGACGAAGCGGCACCCTGCCCCATGAACCGTGTAGGAGTAGGTGCCGATGCGCCCACTCCGGCTGAGGATCTGGCGCGAACGGACCAAGTCGAGGACATCTGCGAGTCGCTCAAGCGACGGGATTGCCGCCCTCGTGGCCTCGTCAACTGAGTTCAGGGCGTCGACGTAACCAAGCACGAGGTCCCGTGCATCCCCAACCCGTTCCATACTGCGCCATCCCCCCTGAGCCAGTGGCTGAAGGGATTGTTCCATGGGCTGCCAGCGTCTCCGCAGGACGGCATTCTGAAACGATCAGTAATACATCCGAACCCTGCAGCAGATCGGTGACGCCTGGAGCCTCGAACGCATCGCGCAGGCCTGGGCACAGTGCCCCACCCCTGAAAAGTACGTCCTCGACATCGCCTACACAGCTCCGTCCATCCCGGAAGACGACTGACCGCGACGCACTGACCCGTTCAGTGGCACCCGATCCCAGACGCCTGGGCCTCGGCTTCTCTCATGGGAAGGGCTCCGGAATCCGGCCGAGTGATCACCGCCGCACTCCGTACCCTCACCTCGTACTCCGAGGGCTTCCACGAACCGCAGACCTTCTCCGACCCGGCCAGGGCATCCAGCACCAAGACGTACATCGTGCAGCCCGCCGCGGGTGTGCCCGGAGGCCTGAAGCAGGTTCAGGACGGTACTGAGGTGCCCGCCGTCGCCGAGTACCTCGCCTCCTCCGGCAGCTGACCGGCCGACGTCCGGTTCCAGGCCTCCCGGCCCGCGCGAGAATCCCCGGATTCTCACGCGGGCCACTCCGCGTTCCGAAGGTTGCGCGGAGCCTGCACCACGGCGGCACCGTCCAGCAGACCGCGGCCGCGGTCTGCTCATCTGCACCGAACTCTCCCAGAGCTGGGGCGTCCGCTTCAGCGAGAGCAGCAAGACCATCTGGACAGAACAGGCGCTCCCCTGCCAGGTGCAGGTGCCTCGTCTCGGGTCGATTCCGACGATGGTTCACACGGAAAGACACAACCCATCGTCGTGCTTGCCGCAGGACCACGTGGAGGCGATCATTCCCTGGGCGTTCCACCGACCAGGACCGCGGATCCGGCCCACGACGCACCGGTGCGCCCATGCGACCTCGCGTCGATAATTGCGCCATGATGCGCATTCGCAAAGCTCGTTCACGCAACCCGAACCTGATACATCATCAGGAAGGTCGGCATTCAGTCAGCATCAGTACCGCACAGAACCGCCCCCCGCCGCCACGGCCCGCCAAGATCAACAACTTGCCTCACTGGCTCTGACCTGCAAAAACCATGCTCAGTGACCTGTTCGCTAGTCTCATCAGGAGGTAACCATGAGGATGCTGATCAACGTCCCGGAGACCGTGGTCACCGATGCGCTGCGGGGGATGGCCGCCGCGCATCCCGAACTCACCGTCGATGTCGAGCATCGCGTCGTGCTGCGGCGGGACGCGCCCATGGACGGCAAGGTCGGGCTGGTGTCGGGGGGCGGGTCCGGTCATGAGCCGTTGCACGGGGGGTTCGTGGGGCCCGGGATGTTGGCGGCCGCATGCCCCGGGGAGATCTTCACGTCACCGGTGCCCGATCAGATGGTGCGCGCCGCCGCCGCGGTCGACAGCGGGGCCGGGGTCCTTTTCGTCGTCAAGAACTACACCGGGGACGTCCTCAACTTCGAGATGGCCGCCGAGCTCGCCGAGGACGAGGGCATCCAGATCGCCAAGGTGCTCGTCGACGACGACGTGGCGGTGACGGACAGTCTGTACACCGCCGGGCGGCGCGGGACCGGGGCCACGCTGTTCGTGGAGAAGATCGCCGGGGCCGCCGCGGAGGAGGGCGCGCCGCTGGAGCGGGTGGAGGCGATCGCGCGGCGGGTGAACGAACGGTCGCGGAGTTTCGGCGTGGCCCTGAGCGCGTGCACCACGCCCGCCAAGGGCAGCCCGACCTTTGAACTGCCCGCCGGTGAGCTGGAGTTGGGCGTCGGAATCCATGGAGAGCCGGGGCGCGAGCGGCGGTCGATGATGACCTCGCGGGAGATCGCGGACTTCGCCGTCGATGCCGTACTGGACGATCTACGGCCGTCCGGTCCGGTCCTCGCCCTGGTCAACGGCATGGGCGCCACTCCGCTGCTCGAACTGTACGGCTTCAACGCCGAGGTCCAGCGCGTCCTGACCGAACGCGCGGTGCCGGTCGCCCGGACCCTGGTCGGCAATTACGTCACCTCCCTCGACATGGCCGGCTGTTCGGTCACCTTGTGCGAGGCCGACGAGGAGATGCTGCGGCTGTGGGACGCGCCCGTGCAGACGCCCGCCCTGCGCTGGGGCCGGTGAGAGGGGTGTCCGAGGTGAACGAGTTCGACGCCGCGTTCTTCCTTCGCTGGCTGACCATCGCCGCGGCCGCCGTCGACCGTGAGGCCGACCGCCTCACCGAGCTCGACTCGGCGATCGGCGACGCCGATCACGGGGTCAATCTGAAGCGGGGGTTCGCCGCCGTGACGGTCGTGCTGGAGAAGGAGCCGCCCGCGACACCGGGGGCCGTACTCGTCGCCGCCGGGCGGCAGTTGATCTCCACCGTGGGCGGTGCGTCCGGGCCGCTGTACGGGACGCTGCTGCGCCGGACGGGCAAGAGTCTCGGCGAGGAGCCGACCGTGACGCGGCAGGAGCTGGCCGCGGCGCTCGCCGCGGGAGTGGCCGCGGTCGGGCAGCTCGGCGGGGCCCAGGTCGGCGACAAGACGATGCTGGACGCGCTCGTCCCCGCGGCCGAGGGGCTCGGCGAGTCCTTCGCGGCGGCCCGGGAGGCTGCCGAGCGGGGCGCCCTCGCGACCGTCCCGCTCCAGGCGCGCAAGGGCAGGGCGAGCTATCTCGGCGAGCGTTCCATCGGCCACCAGGACCCGGGGGCCACCTCGTCCGCGCTGCTGATCGCCGCCCTCGCCGAGGTGGCGGCCGCATGACCGCGCAGGTCGGAATCGTCCTGGTCTCGCACAGCGCGGAGGTGGCCGCCGCCGTCACCGTGCTGGCCCGGGGTCTCGCGGGCGGCGGGGCGACCGCGCCGATCGCCCCCGCGGGCGGCACACCGGCCGGCGGCCTCGGCACCAGCTCGGACCTGATCGTCGCGGCGGCACACGAGGTCGACCGGGGCGCCGGAGTGGCGCTGCTCGTCGACCTCGGCAGCGCCGTACTGACGGTCAAGGCGCTCCTCGCGGAGGAGGACGAGCTGCCGGAGGGCGCCCGGCTGGTGGACGCCCCGTTCGTCGAGGGCGCCGTCGCCGCCCTCGTCACGGCGAGCGCGGGCGGCGATCTGGACGCCGTGGTGGCCGCGGCATCGGAGGCGTACACGTACCGAAAGGAGTGAGAGGGGGGCGCGCGCGAGACCTGTCACACACCGTCCGGAAGGGCCTCCGTGTTGTGATGTACCTGGTCAACCCACTACTGTCACAGCGCCTTGGTGTACGGGAAACCGGTGCGGTACCGGTGCGGCCCTCGCCACTGTGATCGGGAAGTCCGGCTCCATCCCTCCGGGGAAGCCACTGGACCACCGCGGGAGACCGCGGCGGTTTGGGAAGGCGGAGCCGCGGCGGCATGACCCGTCAGCCAGGAGACCGGCCAAGGTGCGTTGTCCATCCACGAGGTGCTGGAGAGGGTCTCCCAACCATGCATATAGCCGAGGGGTATCTGCCCCCTGTGCACGCGGCCGCCTGGGGCGTCGCGTCCGCTCCCTTCGTTGTCCACGGTGTTCGCGCGCTGACCCGTGAGGTCAAGGCCAACCCCGAGTCCACCCTGCTGCTCGGTGCGTCCGGTGCGTTCACGTTCGTCCTGTCCGCGCTCAAGATCCCGTCGGTGACGGGCAGTTGCTCGCACCCCACCGGTACGGGCCTCGGCGCGATCCTGTTCCGGCCGCCGGTGATGGCGGTCCTGGGCACGATCACGCTGCTCTTCCAGGCGTTGCTGCTCGCCCACGGCGGGCTCACGACGCTCGGAGCCAACGTCTTCTCGATGGCGATCGTCGGCCCATGGGCCGGCTTCGGCACGTACTGGCTGCTGCGCCGGTCCAACGTGCCGCTGATGGTGAGCGTGTTCTTCGGCGCGTTCGTCGCCGACATCTCCACCTACTGCGTCACCAGCGTGCAGCTCGCGCTGGCCTTCCCGGACCCGGGCAGCGGTGTGCTCGGCGCGCTGGCCAAGTTCGGCGGGATCTTCGCCGTGACCCAGCTGCCGCTCGCCGTCAGCGAGGGGCTGCTCACGGTTCTCGTGATGCGGCTGCTCACGCAGTCCAGCAAGGGGGAACTGACCCGCCTCGGTGTCCTGCTCCCGTCCCGGAAGAAGAACGAGAACGCGGAGGCGAGCGCCTGATGAGCCGGAACGCGAAGATCAACACACTGCTCCTGCTCGTCGTCGCGGCGCTCGCGGTGCTCCCGCTGGTGCTGGGGCTCGGCGACCACAAGGAGGAGCCCTTCACCGGGGCCGACGGCGAGGCGGAGGCGGCGATCACGGAGATCGCTCCCGACTACGAGCCGTGGTTCAGCCCGCTGTACGAGCCGCCGTCCGGCGAGATCGAGTCGGCGCTGTTCTCGCTCCAGGCGGCGCTCGGCGCCGGCGTGCTGGCCTACTACTTCGGGCTGCGGCGCGGTCGCAGGCAGGGTGAGGCGCGCGCCCTGGCGGCGAAGGAACCGCTGGTCACCACCGGCGACGAGTAGACGCCGATGCTGCCGATCGACGCGGCGGCGCACAGCAGTCGCTGGCGCCGCCGTCACCCCTGCGAGAAAGCCGTGCTCGGGTTCGGCCTGACCCTGTGCGCGGTCTGTCTGCCGCCCTGGCCGGGCGCCGTGCTCGTCGCGGCGGCCACGCTCGCCGTGCTCCTCGGCCCCGCCGGGGTGCCGGGGCGTCAGCTGTGGCGGGCGTTCCGGATCCCCCTCGGGTTCTGTGTGACGGGCGCGATCCCGCTCCTGTTCGAGGTCGGCGGAGGACGGGGGATCGTCGCCCTCGCGCCGGACGGTCCGGTGCACGCGGGCGAGTTGCTGCTGCGGACCTCGGCCGCCTCCCTGGGCGTGCTGCTGTTCGCGTTCACCACACCCGTCTCGGACGTGCTGCCGCGTCTCGTACGGGCCGGGGTACCGGCTCCCGTGGTGGACGTGGCGCTGGTGATGTACCGGATCAGCTTCCTGCTGCTGGACGCGATATCCAAGATCCGGCAGGCGCAGGCGGCCCGGCTCGGGCTCACCACCCGGGCGGCGACCTGGCGCTCGCTCGCGGGGCTCGGCGCGACCGCGTTCGTCCGCGCCTTCGACCGTGCGCAGCGCCTGCAGACCGGGCTCGCCGGGCGGGGGTACGACGGGACCCTGCGGGTCCTGGTGCCCCAGGCCGCGGTCTCGGCCCGGTTCCTCGCGTCGACGGCCGGCCTCCTGGCCGGTCTCGTCGCGCTCACTCTCGTACTGGAAAGGTCCCTGCCGTGAGCCCTGCACCGCCTGTCGTGGAACTGGTGAAGGCCACGTTCGCCTACGAGGACGGGCCGGTCGTCCTCGACGGCATCGACTTCGCCGTGCCGGAGGGCCGGGCGATGGCTCTCCTCGGGCGCAACGGCGGCGGCAAGACGACGCTTCTGCGGCTGCTCAGCGGGGGTCTGCGCGGCAGCGCCGGAGCGCTCCGGCTGGACGGTGAGGAGGTGTCGTACGACCGGAAGGGGCTGACCCGGCTGCGGACGACGGTGCAGCTGGTCGTCCAGGACCCGGACGACCAGCTCTTCGCGGCCTCGGTCGGACAGGACGTGTCGTTCGGGCCGATGAATCTGGGACTTCCGGAGGAGGAGGTTCGGCTCCGGGTCCGCGAGGCTCTGGAGGCGCTGGACATCGTGGCCCTGGAGGACCGGCCCACCCATCTGCTCTCCTACGGGCAGCGGAAGCGGGCGGCGATCGCGGGAGCCGTGGCGATGCGGCCGCGGGTCCTCATCATGGACGAGCCGACGGCCGGGCTCGACCCGCACGGGCAGGAGCGCCTGCTCGAGGTGCTCGGGCGGCTGCGGGACTCCGGTACGACGGTGGTCATGGCGACGCACGATGTCGATCTGGCGCTGCGCTGGGCGGACGAGGCCGCGGTGCTCTCCCCCCAGGGGCTGCGGACGGGCCCGATCGAGGAGCTGCTCGCCGACGACGAGCTCCTCGACGCGGCGCGCCTGCGTCGCCCGTGGGGCATGGCGGTGACGCGGCTGCTGCGCGCGCACGGCCTGCTCGGCGCGGACGTGGAGGGACCGCGCACGGCGGAGGATCTGGACGCCTGGGTCACGGCTCCGCGAGGGGCGTGAGACGCAGGAGGGATCCGAGGCACCAAACGCAGCTGGAGCACCCCGCGCACCGGAGGCACCTTGGGCACCTGGGCGCTCCGGGCGCGGGAGGCGCCTGAGGCGTTCGAGGCACCACGACGGCCCCCTGGCGGATCCCCGCCAGGGGGCCGTGGTGCGCAACGTCGCGCAGATCACCCTCCCCCGCTTATGCAACTTGTTGCACAACGTCCCTCGGGTCGTCTACAACAGTCACGACGACACTGCGCGAGGAGGCGCCCCCATGACCACCCCGTACCCGCACCTGCTGAGCCCGCTCGACCTCGGGTTCACCACCCTGCCGAACCGGGTGCTCATGGGTTCCATGCACGTCGGCCTCGAGGAGACCGAGAACGGCTTCGAGCGCATGGCCGCGTTCTACGCCGAGCGCGCCCGCGGCGGCGTCGGGCTGATCGTGACCGGCGGCATCGCCCCGAACGAGGCCGGCCGCCCCTGGGACGGCGGCGCCAAGCTCAGCACCGAGGACGAGGTGGCCGAGCACAGGCTCATCACCGAGGCCGTGCACGCCGAGGGCGGCCGGATCGCCATGCAGATCCTCCACTTCGGCCGGTACGCCTACCACCCCGCTCTCGTCGCCCCCAGCGCGATCCAGGCGCCGATCAGCCCCTTCGTCCCCAACGAGCTCACCGACGCCGAGGTCGAGCAGACGGTCGAGGACTACGCCCGCTGCGCCGAGCTGGCCAAGGCGGCCGGGTACGACGGTGTCGAGGTGATGGGCTCCGAGGGCTACCTGATCAACGAGTTCATCGCGGCCGCCACCAACCAGCGCACCGACCGCTGGGGCGGCAGCTACGAGAACCGGGTCCGCTTCCCGCTGGAGATCGTCCGGCGCATCCGCGAGCGGGTCGGCGAGGACTTCATCCTCGTCTACCGCCTCTCGATGCTCGACCTCGTCCCGGGCGGTTCCACGCTGGAGGAGGTCGTCGCGCTCGCCAAGGAGATCGAGGCCGCCGGCGCCACCATCATCAACACCGGCATCGGCTGGCACGAGGCCCGCATCCCCACCATCGCGACCTCGGTGCCGCGTGGCGCGTACACCTGGGTCACCAAGAAGCTGATGGGCGCGGTGAGCATCCCGCTCGTCACCAGCAACCGCATCAACACCCCCGAGGTCGCCGAGCAGATCCTCGCCGAGGGCCGCGCGGACATCGTCTCCATGGCCCGCCCCTTCCTGGCCGACCCCGAGTTCGTCGCCAAGGCCGCCGCCGACCGCGCCGACACCATCAACACCTGCATCGGCTGCAACCAGGCCTGCCTGGACCACACCTTCAGCCTGAAGATCACCTCCTGCCTGGTGAACCCGCGCGCCTGCCACGAGACGGAACTGGTCCTCTCCCCCACCCGGCGCGCCAAGCGGATCGCGGTCGTCGGCGCGGGCCCGGCCGGACTCGCGTTCTCCGTATCCGCCGCCGAACGCGGCCACTCCGTCACCCTGTTCGACGCCGCGAGCGAGATCGGCGGCCAGCTGAACATCGCCAAGCGGGTGCCGGGCAAGGAGGAGTTCGACGAGACCATCCGCTACTTCCGTACGCAGCTCGACGAGCGCGGCGTCGAGGTCCGGCTGAACACCCCGGTCGCGGCCGGGGACCTGGACGGCTACGACGAGGTGGTCGTCGCCACCGGCGTCACCCCGCGCACCCCGGCGATCGAGGGCGTCGACCACCCCAGCGTCGTCAGCTACCTCGATGTCCTGCGGGACGGTGCGCCGGTCGGCGAGCGGGTCGCGATCATCGGAGCCGGCGGCATCGGCTTCGACGTCGCCGAGTTCCTCACCGACGGCGGCGAGGGCGCGAGCCAGGACCCCGAGACGTACTTCAAGCAGTGGGGTGTCGACACCTCGTACGAGACGCGGGGCGGACTGCGCGCCCCCGAGCGGCCGAAGCCGCCGCGCCAGGTGCACCTGCTCCAGCGCAAGTCCACGAAGGTCGGCGCGGGCCTCGGCAAGACCACCGGCTGGATCCACCGCGCGGAGATGAAGCACCGGGGCGTCACGATGGTCGCGGGCGCGTCCTACGAGCGGATCGACGACGAGGGTCTGCACCTCACGATCGACGGCGAGCCGCAGACCGTGCCGGTGGACACGATCGTCCTGTGCACCGGCCAGGAGCCGCGCCGGGGCCTCTACGAGGAGCTGGTCGCCGCGGGCCGCACCGCGCACCTCATCGGCGGCGCCGACGTGGCCGCCGAGCTGGACGCCAAGCGCGCCATCGACCAGGGCACGCGACTGGCGGCCACCCTGTGATCACCGTGGCCGGCCACTCCTAGGATGCGTGCATGTCCCTCCCGCACGCGATCCTGACCGCGCTGCTCGAGAAGCCGTCCTCCGGCCTCGAGCTGACGCGTCGCTTCGACAAGTCGATCGGCTACTTCTGGTCGGCCACGCATCAGCAGATCTACCGCGAGCTGGGCAAGCTGGAGCAGGCGGGGCACATCCGTGCCCTGCCCTCCTCGGTGCCGGCGCGTGGCCAGAAGAAGGAGTACGAGGTCCTGCCCGCGGGCCGCGAGGAGCTGACCGAGTGGGTGGCGCGGAGCGAGGACCCCAAGCCGATGCGGGCCGCGCTGCTGCTGCGGATGCGGGCCGCCGCGGTGGTCGGGGCGCCGGGCATGCGGGAGGAGCTCGGCCGCCATCTCGACCTGCACCGCGGCCAGTTGGAGGAGTACCTGGCGATCGAGGCGCGGGACTTCCCGCCCGCGCGCCGGGAGACCGAGCCGGACCGGCTGCGGCATCTGGTGCTGCGGGGCGGGATCGACCTGGAGCGGTTCTGGGTCGAGTGGCTGACGCACGCGCTCGATGAACTGGAGCGCTGAGGCACGCGCTCGATGAGGCGGCGTGCCGACCTCCGCTCCTGATCGTCGTCCCGCGCCGCGTCCTCCTACTCGGCGTCGCCGGCCAGCTGGTCCACGAGCTCCTTCTCGTCCTCCGGCGCGAGCGAGGTCTTGAGGACCGTTCCGCCGTAACCCTGCATGGCGGCGGCGAACTTCTCGTCGTTCATCTCCGACGCCATGATCACCACGGCGGAGGAGCCGGGCTCGAGAAGGGACTGGACCTTCTCCCGGAACCCCTTGTCGATCCCCATCTGACTCAGCTTGCCGATCAGTCCCCCGATGGCGGCACCCACCACGCCGAGCCCGGGAGTGAGGACCACGATTCCGAAGACCAGGCCCCAGAGAGCCCCCGCCGTGGCCGAGATGGCCGTCTTCTCGCTCTTCTTGGGCGTGTCGACATGAATCTCGCCCTCCAGGTCCACGGAGACGACCGCGAGTCCGCCGAGCGCGACCACGTGGGCCTTCTCCAGCTCCTGAACCGTTTTGAAGGCCCTGTTCGCGACCGAGCGCTCTTCGTAGCCGATGACGATGAGTTCTGACATCTCTGCCTCCGTGGTCAGTAGCGCAGCACGCCGGCGATCCGGCCCGCGCCGGACAGCGTGTCGTCGGGTACGAAGCGCACTTCCGCCCCTGTCTGCAGGGCCTGCTCGACGATCTCGTCCACGATGTCGTCGCGCGAGTCGAGGTCGGCCGCCTCGGCCGGCTCCAGATGGTCGCCGTAGTCGCGGACGATCGCCTGGAAGTGCTCCTCCACCGCCAGCAGCCGGATACGGCCTTCCTTCGCGGCCTTCCACGCCTCGTCGAGCCCTCCGGCGAACTCCCGTCTGCCCTGTGCCGCGTCCAGTTCGGAGACGACCGCCGCCTTCTCCGCCGTGGCCTTGTCCGTACGCATGGGCTCGAGCGCCTGCCACACCTGAGCGGCCGGACCGGCGGCCAGCCCACCGCGCTGGACGATCGTCGTGTCCTTGCCGAGCGGACCGATCTCCTCCAGGAGGGACACCGCCGCGGCCTCACCGAGCACGTACAGCGGCCGCGGGGAGGAGCTGAGCACCCTGCGCAGCGCCTCGTGCGCCTGACGCATGAACTGGCGGGCCTGTTCGTCGCGGAACGTGCTCGGCATGTCGCCGATGCGCTCCTTGCGCTCCGCGTCCGGGTCCTCCAGGCTCCGCGTCAGCGGAAAGCCGTTCTCGGTGTGTTCGGTGACGTGCTCCGCGTCCCCGTCCCACAGCGACACCCGGTCGGCGGCCACGGCGAGCGCCCAGAAGGGCTGCTCGGCCGCGTGGGCGGCGACGAGGTTACGGGTGAGGAAGGTGTCGGCGATCACGACGCGCTCGGGCACGGAGCGGGCCACGGACCAGACCTGGTGTTCCCCGGGCGCCGCGTAGATCACGAGACCGTCCTCGGCGTGAACGAGGTCCACCTCCGCGAGGGCCTGCTCCAGCTGGCTCAGCACGTCCGCACGCCGCTCGCGGGTCACCGCCGGGTCCGCCTGGAGCAGCTCCCCGGCCTGGGCCAGGAGATTGCGGAGCCGAACGGGATCCTGGGTGTTGTCGGGCTCGCGGCGGTGTGTCGGCATGAGCAGGGACACGGCCGGATAGGGACGGGGCTGACGCAGTTTCGCGAGCACGTCGCTGCTGAGCGCGGGTTGCATGGGAGCCGACCTTTCGGAGTGCTTGGGCGGAAGCCGTGGCAGGTCACGGCGGTACCGGAGGCCGGCCGGCTGGTCGGCCGGCCGCACTTCGGTGCGCGCCTGGGCCGCGGGGACGTCGGGAGACGTCTCCGTCCGGCCATCGTCACCCGGAGTGCGACCGACCGCGAGCGGAGCACCTCATCCGGGGCGGCGGCCCTGGTCGGGGTGCGCGGGCGGCCGGCCTGGGCAGCGTTCCGGCTCACCCGGCCCCCGAGCACCCGCGGGGCGCGCCCGTCGGCGTCCCGCTCACTCCCCCGCCGCCGCCTTCCGCCAGGCCGCTTCGCGGAGGAGGCGTAGGCCGTTGAGGCCCACCAGGACCGTGGAGCCCTCGTGGCCGGCCACGCCGAGTGGCAGGGGGAGGTGGCCGGCCAGGTCCCAGATCACCAGGGCGCCGATGCAGGTGCCCGCGATCACCAGGTTCTGGACCACCAGTCGGCGGGCGCGGCGCGAGAGGGCCAGGACCGCGGGGACGGTCGCGAGCTCGTCGCGCACGACGACCGCGTCGGCGGTCTCCAGGGCCAGGTCGGAGCCGGCCCGGCCCATGGCGATGCCGCTGTGGGCGGCGGCGAGGGCGGGCGCGTCGTTGACGCCGTCGCCGACCACCAGGACCTTCGAACCGGCCCGCTCCCACTCCCGTACGGCCTCGACCTTGTCCTGCGGCAGCAGCCCCGCGCGTACGTCGATGATCCCCGTCTGCTCGGCGATCCGGCCCGCCGCCCCGGCGTTGTCACCGGTCAGGAGGGTGGGGGTGGTACCGGTGAGGCGAGTGAGGGCGGCCACCGCCTCGGGCGCGCCGTCGCGGAGCCGGTCGGAGAGTTCGAGGACGGCGACCCGCGTGCCGTCGACGACGACCTCGACGGTGGTGTCGGCGTGCTCACCGTTCGCGCGCCGGACGCGTACCTCGCGGCCCTCGACCACGGCCCGTACGCCCTCACCGGGCACCGAGACGAAGTCGCTCGCCTCGGGGACGGACAGACCCCGCGCGCGGGCCGCGGCGACCACCGCGCGGGCCACGGGGTGCTCGCTGGGCCGCTCGGCCGCGGCGGCGAGGGCGAGCGCCTCCGGGTCACCCTCGACGCGGGTCACCCGGGGCGTGCCCTCGGTCAGGGTGCCGGTCTTGTCGAGCGCGACCCGGTCGACAGCGCCCAGGCGCTCCATCACGACCGCGGACTTGACCAGGACGCCGTGGCGGCCGGCGGTGGCGATCGCGGAGAGCAGCGGCGGCATGGTGGCGAGGACGACCGCGCAGGGCGAGGCCACGATCATGAAGGTCATGGCGCGGAGCAGCGCGCCGGTGAAGTCGGCGCCGAGCGCGAGCGGGATCGTGAACAGCGCCAGGGTGGCGACGACGACGCCGACGGAGTAGCGCTGCTCGATCTTCTCGATGAAGAGCTGGGTGGGCGCCTTGGTGGCGCTGGCCTCCTCGACGAGGGCGACGATCCGGGCGATGACGGAGTCGGCCGCGTCCTTGTCCACCCGTACGCGCAGGGCGCCGGTTCCGTTGAGGGTGCCGGCGAAGACCTCGTCGCCGGGCGACTTGGCGGCGGGCAGCGACTCTCCGGTGATGGTCGCCTGGTCGACGTCGCTCGCGCCGTCGAGCACTGTGCCGTCGGCGGGCAGCCGCTCCCCCGGCCGTACGAGAACGGTGTCGCCGATCCGCAAGTCGGCCACGTCCACCGGCTCCTCGGCCCCGCCCGTCAGCCGTACCGCCTTCGCGGGCGCCAGGTCGAGCAGGCCGCGTACGGAGTCCGCGGTGCGGCGGGTGGCGAGCGCTTCCAGGGCGCCGGAGACGGCGAAGATGACGATGAGGAGTCCGCCGTCGAGGTACTGGCCGATCGCAGCCGCGCCGATGGCGGCGACCACCATGAGCAGGTCGACGTCGAGGGACTTGTCGCGCAGTGCCTGGAGCCCCGCCCACCCGGGCTCCCAGCCTCCGGCGACGTAGGCGACCGCGTAGAGCGGCCCCCAGGCCCAGGCGGGGGCGCCGGTCAGGTCCAGCGGCAGGGCGAGGAGGAAGGCGAGGGCGGACAGCGCGGCCCAGCGGACCTCGGGCAGGGCGGACGCACGCGTGCGGCGGGAAGGCTGCGGGGCCTTGTCCGCGGCGGCGGCGGTCCGGGCGTCGAGCACCGGGGAAGCCATGGGTGGGCACCTCTTCGATCGGGACGTCGGGCGGAGGCCATCACCATAGCGGAATACATGAAGAGGTCTTCATTCGTCAGTTTATCGCCGCCGCTACGATGAGCGCATGGGACACGGCGTGAACGGCGAGACAACCCCGGCAACCCACCTGGACGCGGAGTCCGCGGCCACCATCGCCGCCACCCTCCAGGCCCTCGCCACGCCCTCGCGACTGATGATCCTCACCAAGCTGCGCCAGGGTCCGTGCGGAGTGACCGAACTCGCCGAGGCCGTCGACATGGAACAGTCGGCCGTCTCCCACCAGCTGCGCCTGCTCCGCGCGTTGGGGCTCGTCACCGGGGTCCGACAGGGCCGGCGGATCGAGTACAGCCTCTACGACAACCATGTCGCCCAACTCCTCGACGAGGCCGTCTACCACATCGAGCATCTCCGCCTCGGCGCACGCGACGTGCCCCGCGAGACCGTGGATACTGCTCAGTAGGAGATCCACTTCGGGGAAGGGGCGGGGATGGCCGACGAGTTGGGGCACCGCGGGACACGTCACGCGGTGGTCATCGGGGGAAGTCTCGCGGGCCTGCTGGCGGCGCGGGTGCTCAGCGAGCATGCGGAGAGGGTGACGGTCGTCGAGCGCGACCGCTTCCCCGAGGGACCGGACGCCCGGCCGGGCGTACCGCAGTCCCGGCACACGCATGTGCTGGTCGAGGGTGGACAGCACGCGCTGGACGAGCTGTTGCCGGGGTTCATGAAGGAGCTCGGCGAGCTGGGCGCACCTCTCGTGGGTATGCCCGAGGACATGGTGCAGTGGCAGAACGGCCGGTGGATCCGGCGGATTCCCGCCACGTCCACCATCTCCTCGGGCCCCCGCGCGCAGCTCGAATGGCTGGTACGCCGACGCGTTCTCGCCGACCCTCGGATCGAGGCCGTCGAGGGGGCCGAGACGGTCGGTCTGATCGGCGACTCCTCGCGGGTCCGAGGCGTGCTGCTGCGCGAACGCGGCGCGGGCGCCTCCAAGGAGACCCGATCCCTGGAGGCCGATCTGGTCGTGGACGCCTCGGGCCGTGGCACGGGCGCCGCCGACTGGCTGGCCGCGATCGGCGCCGAGCCGCCGCACGAGGAGACGATCGACACGGGGCTCGCGTACTCCACCCGTGTCTACAGGGGTCCGCAGAACAGCACCTCCGACGCCTCGGACGCGCGCGCCTACTACATCCTTCCCAACCCCGAGCAGGTGTACGGCGGTGGCGTGCTGCCGCTCGGCGGGGGCCGGTACATGGTGACGCTGTCCGGGCTGCGGGGTGACGAACCGCCCACGGACGAGGCCGCGTTCGAGGAGTACGCCCTCCGGCTGCCGCACTCGCTCATCGGCGAATGGCTGGCGAAGGCCGAGCCGGAGTCCGCCGTCTTCGGCTTCCGCAAGACGGCCAACATCCGTCGCCGGTACGACCTTCCGGGCCGCCGCCCGGCCGGCTTCCTCGCCACCGGCGACGCGCTGTGCGCCTTCAACCCGATCTATGGCCAGGGGATGGCGGTCGCCGCGATGAACGCGGTCGCGCTGCGCCGGGCGCTGAACCGTCCGAAGCGGACGGCGACCACCCGGGCCGTGCAGAAGGCGCTGATCGACTCCTCGAAGCAGGCATGGGAGATCTCGACGGGCGCGGACAAGACGATGCCGGGTGCCACCGGTAACGCCACGGGTGTACGTGCGCTGGACAAACCGGTGGGCTGGTACATGAGCCGACTGCAGCAGCGGTACGCGGGGGATCCGGTCGTGGGCGCGGCGTTCCGGTCCGTGCTGAGCCTGACGTCACCGATGACGTCGCTGTTCGCACCCGCGGTGGCGAGGGCGGTGCTCTTCGCTCCGGCCCCGGAGACCCCGGCCGAGCCGCCCATGCGACGCGAGGCGTAAGGCGTACGAAGGCGGCGGCGCGGGCGGGTGTCAGACCCCCGGCGCCGCCGTGATCACGCCGGCGGCGATCGCCGCGCTCAGTGCCGCGTAGTCGTCGGCGTTCTGGCCCGCGTACCGGATCGCGAAGTCGGCGATCGACCGGTCGAAGACGTCCGAGGAGCCGAGGTAGGCGGCGATGGCGATGCGGTCGCCGGAGCGCGCGTGGGCGCGGGCCAGGGCGCGGCCGCAGAGGCCCGCGTACGCACGGAGCATCGACGGGGACATGGTCTCCACCTCGGCCGAGCCCTTCATGTCGCGCAGCTGGCGCCAGTAGAAGTGGCGCTTCTCGGGGCCGGTCATCCAGCCCAGGAAGATGTCGCTCGCGGCCTGCGTGAGTCGCTGCCCGCAGACGACCCGCTGCCCCTGATGCGTGTACTCGCTCGGCGAGAGGTACGGCTCCAGGACCGAGCGGCCGGCCTCCTTGATCTGGAGAAACAACGGGTCGCCGTCGTCGCGCCCTTGGAGGAGGAGAACGAAGCAGCGGGTTCCGACGCTGCCGACGCCGACGACCTTGCGAGCCGCCTCGACGTAGTGGAACCGGTCCAGCAGCCGTCGGCGCTCCTCGGAGAGGGTGCTGCGGTAGTCGCTGAAGATCTTGCCGAGGGTGACCCGGTCCATGTCCGTGACGCGTTCGAGCAGCGGCGGGTCCTCCACGATGCGGCGGCCACCGCGCGCGTCCTCCTCGGTGAGCTTGGTGAGCGCCTGGAGGCTGGTGCGGCGCCGGGCGCGGGCGAGGCGGTCCTCGAGACGCGCGCGGCGCTTCGGACGGACGAGGGCGGTCAGGTCGTCGGCGTCGATCCGGGCGTACCAGACGGGGAGCTCCCCGAGCTCTGCGAGGCGTCCCATGGCGATGCGGTACGACTCGGTGGCGACGAGGGCCGCCCGGTGGGCCTTGGCCTTGGTGGTGCCGTTCTGGAGCGCGGCCACGGCGACGCTGGCGGCGAGCCGCTTCACATCCCATTCGAACGGCCCGGGGAGGGTCTCGTCGAAGTCGTTGACGTCGAAGAGGAGCGTCCGTTCGGGTGAGGCGTAGACGCCGAAGTTGAGCAGGTGGGCGTCGCCACAGAGCTGGACCGTGAGGCCGGTGTGGCGCTGGGCGGCGAGGTCGGCGGCCATGACCGCGGCGGCGCCGCGCAGGAAGGCGAAGGGCGAGACGACCATCCGGCCGTACCGGATGGGAGCCAGCTCGGGCACGCGGTCGACGGCCTGCCGCTCCAGCACGGCCATCGGGTCCGGGCGCTGCGAGGAGGGGATCCAGCGGCCGTGTGAGGACCGTGGCACGCTTCGGCGGGCCGCTCTGCCGACCTGGGCCCGCTCCGCCGGTGTCGTCATCCGGCCTCACCCGCCTCTTCCACCGCATCAACCGGTCGACACTCATTACAAGGTCAGACGGCGCCGCGCGCACCTCGGGCGGTCCCGATTTCGGCCACTCCCCTCGACCCCCCTTCCTTAATGGTTTAGACCAATGATAGGAATTGATCACCCACGCGGTCCGGACTGTCACGCTGAGCAGTCAGGCTCAGGAGCAGTCACCCGAGCAGTCACGCTGAGCAAAGAGAGGCTTGGAACATGGCTGAGCCCGAACCCGAGCAGGCGGCGGTCCCGCTCTACCTGCGGGTCGCCGCCGCGCTGCGGAGCGACCTCGACGACCGGCAGATCTCCCCCGGCAGCCGCCTCCCGTCCGAGCGCTCCCTCGCGCACCGCTACCACGTGAACCGGCAGACGGTCCGCAGCGCGCTCCAACTGCTGCGCGAGGAAAGGCTCGTCGTCACCGACCGACGCGGCACCTTCGCCGCGAGTCACGAACACGGGCCGCGCGTACCGGCCCTGACGTCACGTCGGCAGTGCTTTCCCGGTGGCACGGAAGCCGCCGATGCCCTGGTACGCGCCTCGATCTCCTGGGAGGCGCCGCCGGCCGCGACGGCCGGGCGGCTCGCACTCGTCCCCGGCGAACCCACCCTCGTCCACCGTCATGTCGTCCTGTCTCCCGGCGGCACTCCCCTGCAGCGTTCGGTGTCCTGGTTCTCCCGGCCCGCGCTCGCCGAGATTCCGCAGCTCGCCCGCTATCGGCGAGGCGGCAACACCGTGCCCCAGCCCGATCTGCGGCTGCTCTACCACTGGATGCACCAGGCCGGACTCCGGCTCACCCGCCGCGAGTCGATCGCCGTGCCACCGGCCTCCGCCAGGGGCGTCGGGGACGGTACTGCCCGGCTGGTCGTCCACCGGGTGGTGTGCGACCAGCACGGACACGCGCTGGAGATCACGGACATCGACTTCTCGGCGCACGGGGCCGCGTGGACCTATGAGTTCAGCGGCTGACGATCCGACCGGATCCGTGCCCGCTCCGAACGGAACGGCGAATCAAGGGACCTACACGATGCCCTCCGCGATCTCCGCCTCCTCACGCGCGCTTCCGTACGCCGAGGGAGTGCCGTACGAGCGGCGGGCCACGTACCACCAGACGCTGGCGAGCAGAAGGACGACGGCGAGCGCGATGGCCGCGTAGTTCATGGAGTCGATGGTCACCGGGGACTTCTGCGGCAGGCAGAACAGCACGGTGACCACGGCCACCCAGACCACGGCGATCCACCCGATGGGGGCGCTCCAGCGGCCCAGGCTCCACGGGCCCGGAGTGAACCGCTTGCCCGCCCGCAGCCGCAGATAGATCGGAATGGCGTAGGCGGGGGTGATGCCGATGACGTTGATGGCGGTGACGGCCCCGTAGGCGGTGGCGGAGTACAGCGACGGAACGGCCAGGAGCGCGGCGAAGCCGACCGACAGCCACACGGCCGGCACCGGGGTCTGCGTGCGGCTGCTGACCTTGCGCCAGAGAGCGGACCCGGGCAGGGCGTTGTCGCGGCTGAAGGCGAAGACCATCCGGCTGGCGGCGGCGACCTCCGCGTTGCCGCAGAAGAGTTGGGCCACGATCACCACGAGCAGCAGGACGGTGGCGCCACCGGAACCGAGCGCGTCGAGCAGGATCTGCGCGGGCGGGACTCCGGTGGCGCTGTTCTGCGTGCCCGCGTAGTCCTGGATGGCGAAGGTCAGCCCGGCGAGCAGTGCGAAGCCCGCGATCCAGGAGACCCAGATGGCGCGGACGATGCCCTTGGCCGCGCTGACCGAGGCGTTGGAGGTCTCCTCCGAGAGATGGGCGGAGGCGTCGTAGCCGGAGAAGGTGTACTGGGCGAGGAGCAGGCCGACGGCGGCTACGTAGAAGGGGTTCGCCCAGCCCGTGTCGTTGACGAACTCGGTGAAGACGAACTCGGCGGACTGGTGGCGGTCGGGGATGAACGCCAGGGCGCCGACGATCACGGCCACGCCCGTCAGGTGCCACCAGACGCTGATGGAGTTGAGCAGGCTGACCAGGTGCACCCCGAAGAGGTTGAGCACGGCGTGCAGCAGCAGGATCACGAGGAAGATCAGGAAGGTGGAGCCAGCCGTGGGCACGATGCCCCACTGGAGGTTGAGGAAGGCTCCGGTGAAGAGGGCGGCGCCGTAGTCGATGCCCGCGATCGCGCCGAGCAGACCGAGCAGGTTCAGCCAGCCGGTGTACCAGCCCCAGCGTCGACCGCCGAGCCGGTCGGCCATGTAGTAGAGGGCGCCGGAGGTCGGATAGGCGCTGGTGACCTCGGCGAGTGCGAGGCCGACGCACAGGACGAAGAGGCCGACGCCCGCCCAGCCCCACATCATCACGGCGGGGCCGCCGGTGCCGAGACCGAATCCGTAGAGCGTCATGCAGCCGGAGAGGACGGAGATGACGGAGAAGCTGATGGCGAAGTTGCCGAAGCCGCCCATGCGGCGGGCGAGGACGGGCTGGTAGCCGAGCTCGCGGAGTCGCGCCTCCTCGTCCTGCGCGGCCGGGGGCCTGCGTATCTCGTCGGCGGGGACGGTGCGGGACATGCCGGTACCTCCGGGGAAGGGCGAGCGGGCGGACTGGGGGGCTGAGCGGGTCTGCGGCCGTAGGGCGAGGGCTGTGCTCGGGGTGATGCCGGAGCGTCGCGAGGACGTCGTGCGTGCGGAGTCAGGGGTCGAGACAGCGCGTGCGGGCGCGCACGAAGAACTCTTCGGCGAGGGCCCGGTCGTCGGGCCGTGGAGTGCGGTAGGCCCAGGGCAGGACCGTCCAGTACGGCCCGAGGGCCTCGAAGACGCGGGCCGCGTCGGCGAAGCGGAGGGCACCGAAGAGGGCGTGGGCGAGGTGGTTGAGGTCCAGGAGGGACGCCTCGGCGGTGGCGCAGAAGAGGAACCAGGAGTCCAGGGCGCGGCGAGCGTCACGGACGGCGTCCTCGGCGACCCAGTGCAGGTCCAGTGCGTGCTCCTGGCCGCGCTCGCGCCGGTAGCGCTCCACCCGGACGTAGAGCGGGAGCGCGTGGAGGGCGGAGCCAGTCGGGGCCGAACCGGCGGCCCACTGTGCGTAGTTGACCGCCTCGGAGAGCGGCCCGGACTGGCGCCCGTAGAAGAACTGCAGCATCCGGTGGTGCGCCTCGCGGTTCTGCGGATCGCGCTTCTCGGCCTCGGCGAGGAGTCCCCAGGGGCCTGGCGGCAGCATGGGCGCCGGCGGGCGCAGGCGGTGCTCCTCCATGCGCTGGCGCTCGTCGAGTGCGGCGAGGGCGAGCAGACAGACCCAGGGGACGGGGTCGTCGGGTGCCTGTTCGGCGGCGTCGCGGCAGGCGGTCCACGCCTCCTGCCAGAGCGCGCGGGTGCGGGGGTGGCCGCCTCGGTGGGCGCGTACGGCCCGCTCCACGGCGACCCGGGTGTGCATCACGGTGGCGGAGAGGCTGTCGGGCTGTTCCGCCCGCCAGATGCGTACGACGTCGGTGCCGGCGGCGACGGCGGCGAGCACCTGGGTGCGCCGGGTCCAGCCGTCCCAGCCGGGGGTCTCGTCGAGTAATCGGGCCATGGACACCCAGCGGCCGGTCCGCAGATCCTGGACGGCGTGACGCAGGGCGTGGTCGTGGCCCGCCGGATGGTAGACGGGCCGGAAGCCGTGTCCTGCCTTCACGGAGCGGGGCGTGCGGTGGGAGACATGGGTCCTCGGTGGGTCCTCGATGGGCGGCGGGGGTGGTCAGTCCCCGGGTGGGTGTCCCGGCCGTTGATCGGCGATCACTATAGAGGCGCGTGGACGAGACCGATCCACTTTCACTTCTGACCGTAACTATCCAGCCACTGAACGAATTTGAAGATCCCTCACATATGTGTGACGAGCTGACGCGCCGGCTGCGAACCGCTTGACGGAACGGCCCGCGTGCACCAGTCTGTCCGCTTCCGCGATCAAGAACCGAACGCGCTTCGGGGACGGGAGTACGACGATGACGGGCCCGGTACTCGCCGTCGACCAGGGCACTTCCGGCACGAAGGCGCTGGTCGTCTGCCCGGATCGGGGTGTGATCGGCTCAGGGACGGCGCCCGTGCGGCCACGCCATCTGCCGGGCGGCCTGGTCGAGGTCGACCCGGCCGAGCTGTACGACTCCGTCGTCGCCGCGGGCCGGGCCGCACTGGCCCAGGCGGACACCCCGGTCGCGGCGGTCGGCCTGGCCAACCAGGGCGAGACCGTTCTCGCCTGGGACCCGGCGACGGGCGACCCGCTCACCGACGCGCTCGTCTGGCAGGATCGCAGGGCCGAGGATCTCTGCACTGAACTCTCCTCCCATGCCCATGAGTTGAGGCAGTGGACCGGCCTGCCGCTCGACCCCTATTTCGCCGCCCCCAAGATGGCCTGGATCCGTCGGCACCTCACGGGTGCGGGCGTCGTCACGACGAGCGACGCCTGGCTCGTGCACCGCCTCACGGGCGCGTTCGTCACCGATGCCGCGACCGCCGGGCGCACCGGCCTGCTCGATCTGGACAGCGTGTCGTGGTCCGCACCCGCGCTCGACGTCTTCGGGCTGGGCGCCGAACGCCTGCCCCGCGTGGTCGACGCCGACACCCGGGTGGGCGTCACCACCGCGTTCGGGCCGCCACTGCCCCTGACCGGGCTCCTCGTGGACCAGCAGGCGGCCCTCCTCGCCCAGAGCGTCACCGAACCGGGCGCGGCCAAGTGCACCTATGGAACAGGGGCGTTCCTGCTGGCGCAGACCGGCCCGACCCCGCGCCGCGGCGACTCGGGGCTCGTGAGCTGTGTGGCCTGGCGGCTCGCCGGGCGGACGAGCTACTGCCTGGACGGCCAGGTGTACACGGCCGCCTCCGCCGTGCGCTGGCTGACCGACCTCGGGGTGCTCTCGGGCGCCGGGGACCTCGACACCGTGGGCGGGACGGTGCCGGACTCCGGGGGCGTCACCTTCGTACCGGCCCTCGCCGGGCTCGCCGCCCCGTGGTGGCGCGGCGATGTACGGGGCTCGCTGCACGGCCTCGGCCTGGACACGACCGGAGGCCACCTGGTGCGTGCCCTGTGCGAGGGGATCGCCGCGCAGGTCGTGGAGCTGGCCGGGGCGGCCGGCGCCGACCTCGGGGCACCGCTGACCGCTCTGCGCGTGGACGGCGGGCTGACCCGCTCCGCCCTGCTGATGCAGACCCAGGCCGATCTCCTCCAACTCCCGGTCGAGGTTTCGGCGTTGCCGGACGCCACGGCGCTGGGAGTCGGCGCGGTGGCGCGGCTGGGTCTCGACCCCGGCCTCACGGTCGAGGAGGCCGTTCCGGCGTGGAAACCATCGGCCGTGTACGAGCCCGTCATCACGAGCTCCGAGGCGGCGGAACGCCTGGACCGGTTCCGCACGGCCGTGGCCGCGCTCCTCGACGACGCCCCCGGATCGTCACGGTCATGACGGCGGGACGACTGGGCGGGGGCGGCGCGGGCTCGCAGGCAGGGGCACCGGCGGGCTGGACGCGGGCGGGAGGGCGATCCCGCCCCTCCGGCGTCGTCACACGACGGGGAGCGCTGCCGGACACCTCCGCACCGGGCTCGGAGTACGACGTCGTGGTGGTCGGCGCCGGGGTGGTGGGCTGTGCGATCGCCCGCGAACTCGCCCGCCGGCCGCTGCGGGTCGCGCTCGTCGAGGCGTCGGGCGATGTCGGCGAGGGAACGTCCAAGGCCAACACCGCGATCCTCCACACCGGTTTCGACGCCGTGCCCGGCTCGCTGGAGGCTCGACTCGTACGGAACGGGCAGCGTCTGCTCGCCGACTACGCCCACGAGACGGGCATCCCCGTCGAGCCGCTCGGCGCCCTGCTCGTCGCCTGGGACGAAGAGCAACTGGCCGCGCTCCCCCGCCTCGCGGACAAGGCGGTCCGCAACGGCCACCGCACCACGCGGCTGCTGTCCGCCGGCGAACTGTACGCGCGGGAACCACACTTGGGTCCCGGCGCACTGGGCGCGCTCGACGTCCCCGGAGAGTCGATCATCTGCCCCTGGACGACCACACTCGCGTACGCCACCCAGGCCGTCCGCTCCGGTGTCGATCTGCATCTCGACTGCCGTGTGGAGAAGGCCGATCCAGGCGATCCGCACCGGCTGGTCACCCCTCGCGGGGTGCTGCGCACCCGATACGTCGTCAACGCCTGCGGACTGTACGCGGACCGGTTCGACACGCTGTTCGGCCGTGACGACTTCACCGTCACGCCGAGGCGCGGTCAGCTGATCGTCTTCGACAAGTTCGCGCGCTCCCTGGTCCGGCACATCCTCCTCCCCGTCCCGGGTGCGCTCGGCAAGGGCGTCCTGGTCGCACCGACGGTGTACGGGAACGTGCTGCTCGGCCCGACGGCCGAGGACCTGGACGACAAGTCGGCCACCGTGTCCACCGCCGACGGCCTGGCGGCGCTGCGCGCCCAGGGCGGACGCATCCTCCCGGACCTCCTCGACGAGGAGGTCACGGCGGTCTACGCCGGGCTCCGGGCGGCGACCGAACACGACGACTACCGGATCGCCGCTCACCCCGGTCTGCGCTATGTCACGGTGGGCGGCATCCGGTCCACCGGCCTGACCGCGTCCCTGGGTATCGCCGCGCACGTGGTGGACCTCCTCGCCGACAGCGGACTGTCCCTGGGGGCCGAGCGTCCGCTCGCCCCGGTGCGGATGCCGAACCTGGGCGAGGCCTTCCCCCGTCCGTACCGTGACGCCCGACTCATCGCCACCGACCCGGAGTTCGGTGCGATCGTGTGCCACTGCGAGCGGGTCACGCGGGGAGAGATCCGGGCCGCCCTCGCCTCGACGATCCCACCGGGCTCGCTCGACGGGCTGCGGCGACGGACGCGTGCGCGGGGCGGCCGGTGTCAGGGCTTCTTCTGCGGTGCGACGGTCCGAGCGATGTTAGAGGAGGCGGGTTCCCCGTGATCGGAACGGTGAACCGTACGGTGGATGTGCTCGTCGTCGGCGCGGGGCCCGCCGGACTCGCGGCGGCGGCCCGGCTCGCGACGGCTGCGACCTCGAGTACTGGCGTGGGCTTGGGCTTGGGTTCGGACCGGGCTTCGGGCCGGGGCTCAGGCACGAGTTCGGGCGGGGGCTCGGGTTCGGGTTCGGGGTGGACCCTCTCCGCATCGGACTCCGCCTCGGGCCCCGCCGGGCCGTATCGCGTCGAGGTCCTGGAGCGGGAGCAGGAGGCCGGTGGCGTGCCTCGCCACTGCGCCCATGGTGGATTCGGCCTGACCGGGCCGGGTCGCCCCACCGACGGGCCGGGATACGCCCGCCGGATGGCGCGGGCGGCGGTGGCCGCCGGGGCCACGGTCCGTACCGGGGTCTCCGTGACCGGCTGGGCGGGCCCGCTCACCCTGGAGGTCACGGCCCCGACCGGGCTGGAGCGGATCACCGCGCGGGCCGTGGTCCTGGCGACCGGCGCCCGCGAACGTCCGCGCAGCGCACGCCTGGTGCCGGGAACGCGACCGTCCGGAGTGCTGACGACCGGCGAGCTCCAGCAGTCCGTGCATCTGTACGGGTTGCGCCGTGAGCGGCTCGGGCGGCGGGCCGTCGTCATCGGCGCGGAACCGGTGGCCCATCACGCGGTGCGGACGCTACGCCGGGGCGGGGCGGAGGTGGTGGCCATGGTCACCGAAGAGCCGCGCGTACCACGGCGGTTCACGGCCGCGCCTCTCCCTCCGCTGTTGACGGGTGCCGTGGTGACGGAGCTGCTGGGCCGGCGGAGGCTCACCGGCGTCCGTCTGAGCCGCCCCGACGGACGGAGCGTCACGATCGGCTGCGACACGGTCGTCTTCACCGGGGACTGGATCCCCGACCACGAACTGGCCCGTGCCGGGGCGGTGCCCCTGGACCCCGGTACGCGGGGGCCCGCGGTGGACGACTCCTTCCGTACCGGCTCGGCGGGCGTCTTCGCGGCGGGCAACGTGCTGCGTGGGGTCGAATCGGCAGGCGCGGCGGCGGCCGAGGGGCGCGGGGTGGCGGACGCCGTACTCCGGCACCTGTCGGGGGATGCGTGGCCGCTGTCGGCGGTTCCGGTGGTCGCGGACGGCCCTGTGGGGTGGGTGGCGCCGAACCGGATCAGCGCCTCGGGGGCCGGTCGTCCGTTTCTGCTGCGCGTGCGGGAGCCACGGGTGCGCCCGGTCGTGGAGGTCGCCCAGGACGGTCGGGTCCTCCACCGCGTGCGGCTCCTGGGCACGGCATGGCCGCACCGTTCCGTGCGGCTGCCCGCCGCGTGGGCGCGACAGGTGGACCCGGCGGGCGGTCCTGTGACGGTCCGGATCGACCCGTAGACGCCACTGGCCTGGGCCATTGGCGAACGCCCCGCACCGTTGACCACCGTCCGCCGCATGGTCATGCTCATGGCGGAATCGGCGGAGGTCCCGTCCGCTTCCGACACGGAGGTGTCATGGCCCGGCGCATGGTCAGATCTCTGCTCTCGATGGTTCTGTTGGTGGTCGCCGCGCTCACGGGCACGGTCGCCACATCCGGCACGGCACACGCCGACGAGTGCTACACCTGGGGCCGCACCCTGTCCTCGGGCATGTCCGGCGCGGACGTGACACAGCTGCAGATCCGGGTCGCCGGATATCCCGGCTACGGCGCCGTACTGACGGTCGACGGCGACTACGGCCCCGCCACCAAGGCCGCCGTGACCCGCTTCCAGCAGGCGTACGGACTCTCCGCCGACGGCGTCGCCGGTCCCGCGACCTTCTCGAAGCTGTACGCGCTCCAGGACGCCGACTGCACGCCGATCCACTTCACCTACGCCGAACTCAACAAGTGCAACGGCGACTTCTCCGGCGGCGCCGTCACTGCGGCCACCGCGCGGTCGAACGCCCTGCGCGCGATGTGGAAGCTGGAGGCGCTGCGCCACGCGCTCGGCGACGTGCCGATCTCGGTGAGCAGCGGATTCCGCTCTTACGCGTGCAACTCGGCGGTCGGCGGGGCGTCGGACAGTCGGCACCTGTACGGGGACGGCATCGACCTCACGGGCTCGCCGTCGCTGTGCACGCTGGCCAAGCAGGCACGCAACCACGGCTTCAACGGCATCCTCGGCCCCGGCTATCCGGGCCACGGCGACCACGCGCATGTGGACACCCGTGCCTCCCGGTTCTGGTCGGCGAGCAGCTGCGGCATCTGACGCGCTCCGCCACACTGGACGCCATGTCGGACAAGCGCAGTGCCGGGCTCCTTCTCTTCCGCAGGACGGCGGACGGTGACGTCGAGGTGCTGATCGGCCATATGGGCGGGCCCTTCTGGTCCTCGAAGGACGTGTCGGCCTGGTCGATCCCCAAGGGCGAGTACGGCCCGGAGGAGACACCGGAGGCCGCCGCGCGCCGCGAGTTCGAGGAGGAGCTCGGCCTGCCGGCCCCGGACGGCGAGCGGCTCGCGCTCGGCGAGGCACGGCAGGCGAACGGCAAGACGGTCACGATCTGGGCGGTCGAGTCCGACCTCGACCCGACCCGGATCGTGCCGGGCACCTTCACGATGGAGTGGCCCCGCGGCTCGGGCACCCATCGAGAGTTCCCGGAGATCGACCGGGTCGGCTGGTTCACCCCCGAGGCGGCCGCTCCGCTTCTCGTGTCGGGCCAGCGGGTCTTCCTCGAGCGGCTCGCCATGGTGCTGGCCGGACGCGGCGAGCCCTGAGACGGCATCCGCAGACCGTCACACAGCGGCGACCGTCACACAGCGGCGGCGGTGTGCGGTGCGTCCGGCTCCGGCTCCGGCTCCGGCATGGGTTCGGAGAGCTGCTCGCGCAGGTAGTTCCAGATCACGGAGATCAGCGCGGCCACGGGCACGGCGAGCAGGCTGCCCACGATGCCGGCCAGACTGCCGCCCAGCGTCACCGCCAGCAGGACGACCGCCGCATGGAGACCGAGCCCACGGCTCTGGATCATGGGCTGGAAGACGTTGCCCTCCAGCTGCTGCACGACGACGATGATCGCCAGCACGATCAGCGCGTCGGTCGGTCCGTTGGACACCAGGGCGATCAGCACCGCGACCAGGCCGGCGAAGAGCGCACCCACGATCGGCACGAACGCGGACACGAACGTCAGCACGGCCAGCGGGAGAACCAGCGGCACGTCCAGGATCCACAGCCCGAGGCCGATGAAGACGGCGTCGAGCAGGCCCACGAACGCCTGTGACCGCACGAACGTGCCCAGAGTGTCCCAGCCGCGCTCGGCGACGATCGGAAGGTCGACGGCGAGACGGCCGGGGAGCTGTCGGGTGAGCCACGGCAGAAAGCGCGGGCCGTCCTTGAGGAAGAAGAACATCAGGAAGAGCGCCAGGACTGCGGTCACGATGCCGTTGAACACGGTGCCGACACCCGTGGCGACGGTGGTCACCACGCTGCCGACGCTGTCCTGGATGCGGGCCATCGCCGAGTCGAAGGCTCCCGAGATCTGATCGTCGCCGATGTTCAGGGGCGGCCCGGCAGCCCACTCCCGCAGCTTCTGGATGCCTTCGACCACGCCGTCGGCCAGCTCGCCGGACTGGGACGCCACCGGCACCGCGATGAGCGCCAGGACGCCCGTGACGACAAGGAGGAACAGGACGGTCACGACAGCCGCGGCCAGTGCGGGGGGCCACGCGTGCCGGCGCAGAAAGCGAGCCAGGGGCCAGGTGAGGGTCGTGAGGAACAGAGCCACTATGAGCGGCCAGACGACCGGCCACATGCGGCCGACGATCCACAGGCTCACGGCGGCCATCACGAGGACCAGCAGCGACTCCGCGGAGACTCGTGCCGCGGTGCGGAGCGCGGCGGCGGCTTTGGTGGAACTCAACGTGGCAGACATGGGGATCACCCTATTGATGCCGCGGCCACGTCACGGAACCGCTCCCGCTTCGTGGTGGGGCGGGTGTCCGACGTCGGAGGTGCTCGAAGGTCAGGGCGGCGCATCCTCGGGCGGGAATTCGAACGGATCGGGCCGCGGCTCCAGCTGGGCCACCATCTCCGCGAACCGCATGCACACCCGTTTGATCTCGTCATGGGTGTTGTTGCGTTCGGTGATCACGACAGCGAGGAGGAGAGCCGTCAGCGCCGTCGTGCCGTTGAACGCCTGGAGCGTGACCATGGTGGAGAAGAGATCCCCGCCCGCGAACGGACCCTTCTCTCCGGTGGCGGCCAGAATCGCCAGCGTCGAGACCACGAGCGCGCAGGGCGCCGCGCCGGCCAGCTGGAAGCGGAACGCCGCCCAGATCAGGAGCGGGGAGACGAGGAAGAGCAGGGCCGAGTCCGTCGTGCGCGTGGCCAGGAGCGTGACGAAGACCGTTCCGAATGCCAGCGCCCCCGCCTCGAGCCAGCGGGCCGGCCGGGCCCGCACCGGCCACCGGGCCCTGCGCAGCACGAGCAGGAAGGGGGTGACGACGAGGATCCCCATCGCGTCGCCGGTCCACCACACCGACCATGTGGACCAGAAGTCGCCGGCGTCCTCGGCTCCGGAGAGGACCAGTACGCCGCTGCCGATGGTCGAACTGATCAGCATGCCGGCCAGGGCTCCGAGGAAGATCAGCGCCAGCACGTCCCGCAAGCGGTCCAGTTCATTTCTGAATCCGGCTTTCCGCAGCATCAGGAAGGCACAGACCGGTGCGAGGGTGTTGCCCACGGTGATGACCAGGACCGCGACCGCCGAGGGCCCGAGGAACACGTTCGCCAGAAACGCGCCGAGGGCGATGCCCGGCCAGACGCGCAGCCCCATGAGGAGCAGCGCGGCCAGCGCGACGCCGGTCGGCGGCCACAGCGGGGTGACCTGTTCTCGCACGAGTTGCTGGAGCAGCCCGATCCGGGCGGCTCCGTAGTAGACGGCGGCGACCGGCAAGGACGCGCAGGGCAGTAGACCCGTAGCGTTTCATCTCCGCACCGCGCACGACAGCAGTCTGCACGCGCATCGCGCTCCCTGCGACTCCGGCGAGGGACGCCGTGGTCAGACCGGCGCGTGGGGTGGGTCCGTCTCCTGGGGTCCTTCGTAGCGCACGACGAGGACCGCGGCGTCGTCCCGGTGACCGGTCTGATCGGCCACTTTGACGACGGCGGAGGCCAGTACGTCGGGGTCGGCGTCGAACCCCGCGCGCCCCAGATTGGCCACCTCGGCCAGACCGGACTCCATCGGATAGTGCGGCCCCTCCACCACTCCATCGGTGACCAGCACCAGGACTCCCGCCTCTCTCAGACGTCGGTGGGTCACCGGGTACTGCTCGCCCTGGAGGATCCCCAGCGGCGGCCCGCCGCGGTCGAGCGCGATGCCCCATTGGCCAGCGGCCGTGGCCCAGATCATGGGGACATGGCCGGCCCGGGAGACCGTCAGATCACGGGTGACAGGGTCGAAACGCAGAAAGCAGCAGGTCGCGAACCGGCCACACCCCATGGCGATCAACAGATCGTTGGTCCGCCCCAGCACCTCTCGGGTGTCGTTCGTCGCCTCGGCGATGGCGCGCAGGCTGGTTCGCACCTGTCCCATGAAGGCGATGGCCTCCACGTCGTGGCCCTGCACGTCGCCGATCGTGAGCCCCAGGGACCCGTCGCTCATCACGAAGGCGTCGTACCAGTCGCCGCCCACGTCCAGCCCGTCCCGCGAGGGTGTGTATCTGGCGGCGAAACGCAGCCCGGGCAACTCCGGCAGTTCCGGCGGGAGCATGTGCCGCTGCAAGGCCATGGCCAGCTCGACCCTGGCCCGCTGGAACTTGATCCGCTCCAGGGCCTGATCGACGAGCTGCCCGAGTGCGACCAGGAGTTGCTGCGCATTGTCGGGTGGCTCGGGACGGTGTCCGCGCATCACGGCTCCGGGGTGTTCCGCCGACTCCCCACTTCACCCTAGCCGCCGGTGCCCCACGGCTCCACAGGGGCGGCCCCGCGCCACCCACGTCCGTCCAGGTCACCGAGGGTGACCATCGGGGGCCCGCCGGACCGTCCCGGAGCACGGTGCGAGCTGTCCGACATCCCGAGCGGTGTCGTCCGCAGCCCCATTGTCAGACCCGTAGGAGAGGGTGGAAGCGTCCAACCTGTCGAGAGGGAGCCCGACATGACCACGTTGTCCGTCCGCGAGCGCGCCGCCGCTCAGGCGTACCTTCGTCTGCTGGAGTCCACCCAGGCCGTCCTGACCGATCCGCGTCTGGAGCCGTACGCGGCGGCGATGCTCACCCACCCCATGGCCGAGGCCGACGAGGCCCTGCGGGCCGCGGGGTTCTCGGGCAACGAGGCGCATCTCCTACGCCTCGTATCGGCCCTGCGCGCCTCCCCCGCGCCGGACCGCGGCCGGGCGGGGTGAGGGGCGTGAGGGGTCACCCGAGGCGCACCGGGAGGGTGTGGACGCTGTTGCCGACGAAGCCGGCGTGGCGGGGGAGGTCCTCGTCGGCGGCGGCGAGGTCCAGGGCGGGGAAACGGGTGAAGAGCGCTTCCAGGGCGATCGTCGCCTCCATGCGGGCGAGCGGGGCGCCCAGACAGTAGTGGGGACCGTGGCCCAGGGAGAGGTGCTTGGCGGCGGGGACGCGGGTGATGTCGAAGTGCGCCGCGTCCGGGCCGTGGGCCTTGGTGTCGCGGCCGGCCGCCGAGTAGGCCGCGAGAACCGGTGTGCCCTTCGGGATCACAGTGCCGTCGACGGTCAGGTCGCGGGTGGGGTAGCGGAACGGGAAGTAGCTGACCGGGCTGTCCCAGCGCAGGGTCTCCTCGACGACATCGGACCATGCGGCGCGCCCCTCGGTGACGTGGGCGAGTTGGTCGCGGTGCGTGCACAGCGCGCGGACGGCGTTGGTGACGAGGTTCAGTGTGGTCTCGTGTCCGGCGATGATCATCAGTACGAGGGTGCCGATGAGTTCGGGGTGGCTGAGCCGGTCGCCGCCCTCGTCGCGGGCGGCGATCAGGGCGCTGGTGAGATCGTCGCCGGGGCGGCGGGCGCGGTCGTCGACGATGGCTTCGAGGACTTCCAGGAGCTCCCGGTTGGCGGCCATGGCCTGCTCGGGTTCGATGTCGGTGGCGACGACCTGGTTGGAGAGGTGGTGCAGCCTTTCCTGGTACTCCTCGTCCACGCCGAGGAGTTCGCAGATGACGCCGAGGGGCAGCGGAAGGGCGAAGTGACGGCGCAGGTCGGCGACGCCGTCGCCGGCCTCGGCGGCCTCGGCGAGCCGGTCGAGGAGTGCGGCGGTGACCGACTCGACCCGGGGGCGCAGCGCCTCGACCCGGCGGGTGGTGAACGCCTTGCCGACCAGGGAACGCAGCCGGCGGTGGTCGGCGTCGTCGGAGGTGGTCATGCCCTGGACGGTGGCGAACGTCCGCAGCGGCCAGCCGTCGGGTATGCGGCCCTCGGCGAGCGCGGTGAAGTGCCGGGCGCTCTTGGCGACTTCGGGGTGCGAGAGGAAGTCGCGCAGGGCCTCGTGACCCAGTACGGCCATGCCCTCGACGCCTCCCGGCAGCACCACGGGGGTCACGGCGCCCTGGGCGAGCAGCCGGGCGTTGGCCGCGTGGGGACAGCCGCCGGCGGGGTCGAGACGGTACGGCGAGGCGTTCAACGGGCGCTCCTGACGGCGAGGGTGGATCGATGGGGCTCGCGAGCGGTCAGATCCTACGGTCAACCCGCATCGGAACGTGCCGAGTTGGTCACCCTTTGGCGCGACGGCGGTGGGCCGCGACCCGCTCGCGGGAGGCGCAGGTGGCGGAGCAGTACCGCTGCGCGCTGCCGGGCCCAGTGCCCGGATAGAGCGTGGCGCACCGGGCGGAGGCGCATTCGCCCCAGGTGATCCGGCCGTGCTCGGTGAGGACCTGGGCGAGTGCGAGGGCGCCCGCCGCGAGGACCCAGTCGGCCCAGTCGGCGTCGTCGCCCCGGTCGACGTGCAGGTGCCAGGGGTGTCCGTCGTGGCGGGAGAGCCGGGGCGGGCCCGCGTGCGCGGCGAGCAGCGAGTTGAGCTCATCGGCGGCGCGGTCGGGCTCCGTCTCCGTGAGCACGCCGGTGATACGGACGACGGCGGTGCGGAGTTCGTCGGCGTCGCGCGCCGAGAACGCGCTCTCGGTGAGGTCCCGCGCGTCCTCACCGTGGAGCGCGAGCAGTTCGGCGAGGGCTTCGCGGGGCAGGTCCGGCGCGGCGCGTACAGCGTTGGCGAGGTCGAAGAGCCGCTGGACGGGCCGGAATCCGTGGCCGGAATCGTTCACGGGAGCCACTGCGCCTTTCGTGTAACGTCTTGTTGAAAGAAGACGTTACACGGGGGTGGGGGTCATGGCGAGAGCGGTGCGGCTCTATCTGGGGACGGCGTTCTTCGCCCGGCTCGCGGAGGAGGGCTTCCCTGTCGCCCTGGTGCTCCTGGCGCTGGCCCGGACCGGCGACGCGGCGCTGGGAGCCCTGGTGCTCACCGCGTGGATGGCGCCGCACATCGCCGCGGCGCCGGTGACGGGCGCGCTCGCCGAACGCGTGCGCAGCCCGGCCCTGTTCCATGCGGGCGCGTTGGCCGGTTTCGCGGTCGCCGTCGCCTGCCTGGCCCATGTGACGGGTCGCGCGCCGGTCGCCGTCACGCTCACCGTCGCGGCCCTGGGCGGGAGTTGCGGCCCGGTGGTCTCGGGCGGCCTGTCCGGTCTGGTCGCCTCACTCGTCGCCGAGGGCCCGGCGCGAGACCGCGCGTACGCGTGGGACGCCACGACCTACAACGCCGCCGCGATCGCGGGCCCGGCTCTGGCCGGAGT
>NZ_JBHTTQ010000079.1:0-34497 GCF_042794475.1 Streptomyces sp. NPDC056527 | reverse complement strand
GGCGCGGGCCTCGCCTGGGTGGCTGGGGGGGCCCCGCGGTGGATGGCGGGGCACCGCGGGTGGGGGGGTCGGGTACCCCCTGTACCGCCCCTCCGGCTCTCTCCTACTGCTGCTGCTTCGCGTTCTCGATGGACTTGCGCACCTCGTCCATGTCGAGCTTGCGCGCCTGGCCGATCACGTCCTCCAGAGCCGCCTCCGGCAGAGCCCCGGGCTGTGCGAACACGGCCACGTTGTCGCGCACGATCATCAGCGTCGGGATCGAGCGGATCTCGAACGCGGCTGCCAGCTCCTGCTGTGCCTCGGTGTCGACCTTGGCGAACACCAGGTCCTCATGACGCTCGGACGCCGCCTCGAAGACCGGTGCGAACTGCCGGCACGGACCGCACCAGGAAGCCCAGAAATCGATCAGAACGAAGTCGTTGTCACTCACGATCTGGTCGAAGTTGTCCTTGGTGAGCTCAACAGTGCTCATGCTTTCTACCTCTCCGGGTCTCCTGGCGGGTGTCCCTCACGGTCCCCTGGGGACTCGCCCCGCACAACGGTGTATCGAGTCGCGCTATTCCGCGCTGTTCCGCACCGTTCGGTGCGGGCACGGCTCGCGTTCCGAGCGTGCACGGCCGCGCCTTCCCCTGTGGCCACGGCGCACACCTGCCACCAGACTGGGGCCCATGACACATGAGGTGGAGCACGAGTACGACGTGGTGGTCCTGGGTGCCGGGCCGGTCGGCGAGAACGTGGTGGACCGGGCCCGGGCGGCCGGACTGAGCGTGGCGGTCGTGGAGAGCGAACTGGTCGGCGGAGAGTGCTCGTACTGGGCATGCATGCCCAGCAAGACGCTGCTGCGCCCGGCCATCGCCCGCTCCGACGCCCGCCAGGTGCCCGGGCTGCGCCAACTCGTCCAGGGGCCGCTGGACGCGGCGGCTGTGCTCGCCCACCGCGACTACTACGTCTCCGACTGGAAGGACGACGGCGCCGTCCGCTGGCTGGACTCCACCGGTGCCCGCCTCTACCGCGGCCACGGCCGGCTGCGCGGCGCCCGCAAGGTCGCCGTCGAGGGTCCCGAGGGCGAGCACCACCTCCTCACCGCCCGGCACGCCGTCACCGTCTGCACCGGAACCCGCGCCGCACTGCCCGACCTGCCCGGCCTGACCGGGGCCAGGCCCTGGACCAGCCGCGAGGCCACCAGCTCCCACCACGTACCCGGCCGGCTGATCGTGGTCGGCGGGGGGGTGGTCGCCGCGGAGATGGCGACCGCCTGGCAGGCCCTCGGCTCCCACGTGACGGTCCTGGTACGCGGCAAGGGGCTGTTGCCCCGGATGGAGACCTTCGTCGGCGAACACATCGCCGACGCCCTCACCGAGCGCGGCGCCGACATCCGGACCGGCGTCGACGTCGCCGCCGTCGTACGCGACGGGAGTACGGGGCCGGTCACCGTGGTCCTGGAGGGCGGCGACCGGGTCGAGGGCGACGAGGTCCTCTTCGCCACCGGTCGCAGCCCGCGCACCGACGACATCGGACTGGAGACCGTCGGCTTGGAGCCGGGCTCCTGGCTGCCCGTGGACGACACCCTCCGGGTCACCGGCAGCGACTGGCTGTACGCCGTAGGAGACGTCAACCACCGCGTCCTGATGACCCATCAGGGCAAGTACCAGGCCCGGATCGCGGGCGCCGCGATCGCCGCCCGCGCGGCCGGGGCCGAGGTCTCGGAGACGGAGCGCTGGGGGGCGCACACGGCCACCGCCGACCACGCCGCCGTGCCGCAGGTGGTCTTCACCGACCCCGAGGGCGCCTCGGTCGGCCTCTCCCTCGCCGAGGCGGAACGCGCCGGACACCGCGTCCGCGCCGTCGACCTCGACCTCTCGGGCGTGGCCGGCGCGGGTCTGTACGCGGACGGATACCGCGGCCACGCACGCATGGTCGTCGACCTGGACCGCGAGACCGTCCTCGGCGTCACCTTCGTGGGCCCGGGCATCGGCGAACTGCTCCACTCGGCGACCGTCGCCGTCGCGGGAGAGGTGCCGATCGACCGCCTCTGGCATGCCGTCCCCGCGTACCCGACGCTGAGCGAGGCGTGGCTGCGGCTCCTGGAGGCGTACCGGGACGGCGCGGGGGAGTCATGACCCCCGGGGCCCCGGACCTCATCAACGACTACGACGGGCCCTGCGCCGTCTGTGGGGCGGTCGTGCCGGCCGGGGCCGGAGTGCTCAGGCACCCCCCGACCGGCGGCTGGGAGGTCTTCCACCCCGGGCACGTACCGGAACCCGCGCCGCCGGCCCGGCAGGATCTGCCGGGCTGGCACCGGCGCCACCTTCTGGCGCTGGACATCGCGACCACCGGGAACCGGGCGGCCGTCGACCGGATCCTGACCGCGGCGGTCCGGGGCAGTGACGGCGCGATCGGAGATTGGATCATGGATCCTGGATCCAATGTCCAATCCTCGGCACCGGACAAGACCCACGGCGTCACCCCGGAGCGCGCCCGGGCGGAGGGCGTGCCCGCCGCGCGGGCCCTGGACGAGGTGGCCAACCTGCTCGCCGGACATCTGGCGGCGAACGGGATCCTGGTCGTCTGGTTCGCCCCGCACGTCCTGACCATGCTCCACGCCGAACTGCTCCGGCACGGCGTGCCCACGCTGGCCGACCGCCTCCCGCACGGTGTGGCGCCCATCTGCGACCCCCTCGTCCTGGACCGCCACGCGGACCGGTACCGCCCCGGCTCCCGTTCCCTGCGGGCCGTCACCGCCTGGTACGGCGTCCCGCACGCCCACCCCGGGGTGGCCGGGTCCGACGCGGAGGCCACGCTGGAGCTGGCCCAGGTCCTCGCGGCCTCGTACCCGTCGATCGCCCGGCTCTCGCGCCCCGCGCTCCACACCGAACAGATCCGCTGGGACGCGGAGCAGCACCGCCGCCATCCCGACGCCCTGGAGTGGCCGTTCGCCACGGTCGAGCCCCTGTCGTGGGAGGACCCGCCGGCAGGCTGACGGGGCTGCTCAGCCGCGAGCCGCCGGGCCGCCTCGCGGCCCCGCCGCCGGAGCGCCTGGCCCGACTGCGGAGCTCCGTCGCCCCCGTCTCAAGCCCTCGGGATGAGCAGGTCCGCCGCCGCCCGGGCCGCCTGGAGCGCGGGGCGCGCGTCCGGTCCGGATTCCTGGCCGAGGACCACGCGCGTGCTCAGGCCGTCGAGGAGCGCGAGGAGTTCGGAGGCGCGGGCCGTGACCTCGGCCGCGTCCATCGGCGCGAACCGGGCCTGGGCCACGCCCTTGGTGAGCAGTGTCTCCAGATCCTCCTGCCAGCCGCGGTCCAGCTCCCGCTGGGCCTCGCGCAGGGCTTCGTTCCCCGGGGTGCGGGGCCAGAGCTCGATCCAGAGCGTCCAGCGGGGATCGCGCGGACCGTGCGGGAGGTAGAGCCGCAGGAAGAGTTCGAGCTTGCGTTCCGCCGTCAGCCGCCGCGCCAGCAGCGCCCGGCGCTCCTCGGCGAGCGCGGCCTCGCTCCAGCGCAGTACGGCCAGGAGCAGCAGATCCTTGCTGCCGAAGTAGTACAGGATGTGGCCGCCGCTCGTCCCCAGGCGTTCGGCCAGCGCCGACATGGTCAGCGAGGCGAGGCCGCCCTCGGCGATGGCCGCCATGGCCTCTTCGAGCATCCGTTCCTGGGCGATGTGCCCGTCGCGCCGTCGCGCTGCCCCTGCCACCCGCTCCGCCTCCGTCACCCCTGACCCGATGGTCACGACTTTAACCGGGGGTCCGAAAGGTCTTGACGCGGTGGACCCCTCTCCCACATCTTGAATGCCATTCTAAGTTCTAGAACGGCATTCAAAGTCTGGGAGTGCGCATGGTGCAGATGGAGACAGCGGCGGACGTCGGTCGCGACCAGGTCTTCCAGGTCGAGGGCCACGGCATCGACCCCATCCCCGACGCGGAACGCCACGGCAGCGCCAAGGACGTCTTCTGGCTCTGGTTCGGCTCCAACCTCACCTTCACCTATGTGATCAACGGTGCTCTCGCCGTCGCCTTCGGCCTCTCCTTCTGGCAGGCCACCGCGGTCGTCGTCATCGGCGGACTGTCCTTCTTCGTCATCGGTGCCGCCGGACTGAGCGGCGTCCGCACCGGAACCGCCACCCTCGTCATATCCAGAGCCGCCTTCGGCGTCCGCGGCAACTGGCCCGCCGGACTGCTCAACTGGATCGTCAGCATCGGCTACACCATCGTCAACACGGTCGTCGGCACTCTCGCCCTCGACGCCCTCTTCGCCGACCTCGGCTGGAGCGGCGGCCACACCTCACGCGCCGTCGCCCTGTTCGTCACCCTGGCCCTGACCTTCGCCGTCGCCCTGTGGGGCCACGCGACCGTCCAGTTCGCCGAACGCTGGATGGCCTACGCCCTCGCGCTCGGCTTCGCCGGCCTGCTGGCCTTCGTGCTCCCCGGCGCCGACACGATGGCACCGGCCGCGGGACCCGGCGCCGCGGGCTGGAGCCTCGCCTTCGTCGTCATGCTCGCGGGCCCCTTCTCGTACCTCCCGATGCCGGCCGACTACACCCGCTACCTGCCGCGCACCACCTCGCTCAAGGCCCTCACCTGGAGCGGCGCGCTCGGCGGCTTCCTCTCCTCCGTCGCGCTGGGCGTCGCCGGAGTCGCCGCCGCGACCCAGGCCGACATGACGGACGCGGTCGCCGGCGCCGAAGGGCTGCTCCCCGGCTGGTTCCAGCCCCTCTTCCTCGCCCTGATCCTCGGCGGCTCGGTCACCAACTCGATCATCACGCTCTACTCGTCGAGCCTCAACCTCCAGGTGCTCGGCATCCCGTGGAGCCGCGCCCGCGCCATCGTGATCAGCGCCGCGGTCACCGCCCTCGGCTCGCTCGGGGCGCTCTTCCTCACCGACTTCACCACCTCGCTCCTCGCCTTCCTCTCCCTCCTGATCATCGTCTTCGCCCCCTGGGGCGGCGTCTTCCTCGCCGACATGGTCCTGCGCCGCTGCTCCTACGACTCCGCCGCCCTGCACGCGGGACCGGGCGGCGGCTACTGGTACCGCTCCGGCTGGCACCCGGCCGGGATGGTCGCCCTGCTCGCCGGAATGCTCTTCGCCGCGCTCACCTGTGACTCCGAGCTCTGGACCGGTCCGCTCGTGGCCCCGCTCGGCGGCGCCGACCTCACCCTCCTCGGCGCGGCGGTCTCCGCGATCGTCTACGTCCTCCTCGCCCGCCGCGCCGTCACCCCCGCGCGGCCGTAACACCCCGGAATGAAGCTGGAGTCCGCCCGAATGAACAGCAGCACCACCCCCGCCGACCTGGTCCTCACCCGGGCCAGGGTCCACACCGTCGACCCCACCCTGCCGGAGGCCGAGGCGCTCGCCGTGCGCGACGGACGGATCGTCTGGCTCGGCGCGGACGCCGACGCGGCCGTCTGGGTCGGACCCGACACCCGGATCATCGACGCGGGAGGCCGACTCGTCCTGCCCGGGTTCATCGACGCCCACAACCACGTACGCCTCGGATCCGACGACGCCTGCGTCCAGCTCGCCGGCGCCCGCACCCTCGACGAGATCCACGAGCGGATCCGCGCCTGGCACACCGCCCACCCCGACGCCCCGTGGATCGAGGCCGAGGCCTTCGACTACTCGGCGATCCCCGGCGGCCGGATGCCGACAGCGGCCGATCTCGACCCGGTCACCGGCGACACCCCCGCACTCGTCCTCAGCTACGACGTGCACACCGCCTGGCTCAACACCGCCGCACTGCACCGCCTCGGCATCGACCGGGACCACGTCGACGTACCGTTCGGCACCGCCGTCACGGACCCCGAGACCGGCGAACCCACCGGATTCGTCAAGGACTTCGCGGTCAAGGGGCTCTCCCGCGCGGGCCACCGCGCCCTGCGCGAGCTGGGCGTGCCGTGGGCCGCGCCCGACCGTCAGTACGGCCGGCTGGCCAAGAGCCTCGACGACGCCATCGGCTACGGCATCACCACCGTCGTCGAACCCCAGAATTCCCTCGACGACCTCGCCCTCTTCGAGCGCGCCCGCGCCGAGGGCCGGCTCCGCTCCCGGATCGTCGCCGCCCTGTTCCACCCGCGCGGCACCACCGAGGGTGATCTCGAGGAATTCGCCGCCGCGGCACGCAAGTTCGACGACGAGCGCTTCCGCGTCGGCCCCCTGAAGCTGTACATCGACGATGTCGTCGAGCCCCGTACGGCCGCCCTCCTGGAACCGTACGCCGGATGCGGACACCACCGCGGCGACACGTTCTACCCGCCGGAGGAGTTCGCCGACCTGCTCACCGCACTCGACGCGCGCGGCTTCCAGTGCTTCGTGCATGCCACGGGCGACCGCGGCATCCGTACGGTCCTCGACGCCGTCGCCCGCGCCCGCTCCGCCAACGGGCCGCGCGACGCCCGCCACCAGGTCGTCCACGTCGAGTGTCTCGACCCCGCCGACACCCCGCGCTTCGCCGAACTCGGGGTCGTCGCCTGTATGCAGCCCCGGCATGCCGCCCCCGACATCGCGGGCCCGGGCCAGGACTGGGCCGAGAACATCGGCCCCGACCGCTGGCACAAGGCATGGCCCCTGCGCAGCCTGCACGCGGCCGGAGCCGTCCTCGCCCTCTCCAGCGACTGGAACGTCGCCGAGATGGACCCGATGGTCGGCATCTACACGGCGGTCACCCGCCGCCCGCTCCACGGTGGCGGGGAGCCCTGGACCCCGGAGGAGACGATCGACGTCGCCATCGCGATCGAGGGCTACACGATGGGCTCGGCGTACGCCAACTTCCTCGAGGAGGAGCGGGGTTCGCTGAGCGTCGGCAAGCTCGCCGACTTCGTGGTCCTCTCCCGCGACATCCTCCGCGTGGACCCGGAACGAATCCCGGGAACGGTGGCCGAGACCGTCGTCGTGGGCGGCGAGGTCGTCCGTACGGTCACGGCCCGCTGAGGCACCGGCGGCCCTCCGGGAAGGAGGGCCGCCGGCACGGGGCCGCCGTCAGAGGCGGCCGAGGATCTTCCTCAGCTCCGTGATCTCGGCGGACTGCGTCCGCACCACCTCGTCGGCGAGCTGCTTCGCCGTCTCGTTGCGGCCGTCCTTCTGCTCGGCCCTGGCCATCTCGACCGCCCCGTCGTGGTGGGCGATCATCAGCTCGGCGAACTTCCGGTCGAAGGCCTTGCCCTTGAGGGACTCCAGGTCCTTCATGTCCTGCTCGGACATCATCCCGGCCATGCCGTGACCGCCGTGGGCGCCGCCGTGACCGCTCTGACCGGCGGACTCCGGCTTGCCCCAGCCCTTGAGCCAGGACTTCATTTTCCGGATCTCGGGATCCTGGGCCTTCTCGACATCGGCGACGATCTTCTTGACGCCCGCGTCCTCGGCGCGCCCGTCGGCGAGCTTCGCCATCGCGAGGGCCTGCTCGTGGTGGGGGATCATCGCCTGCGCGAACGCGACGTCCGCGTCGTTGAAGGCGCCGGGGGAGACAGAGCCGGAAGGGGCGGCGGTGGCGGACGCGCTGGTCTTCGCGCCGTGGTCCGTCCCGCTCGTGGAGTCGTTGTCGGAGCCGCTGCCGGATCCGCAGGCGGAGAGCAGGAGCGCCGCGGCGGCCGCGGCGCCGGCGAGCGCGAGCTTCCTGCTGGTGGGGTTGATGAAGGCACGCATGTGTGTCACACCTCGTGTGCTGTCGTACGGCGTACGCGAGCGACGCGTACGCGCGGAAAGGGCTGAACGGACGCTTCTGCGGGCAGCACGAAGTGCCCGCGGTGGCGCGTCGGCCTAGATCCGCAGAACGGACAGCTGGGCGAGGTCGGGAGGTATGGGTGGCGGGGCGTTCGGCCCCGGAGCGTGGGTGAGCCGGCCGAGCAGCCGGACCAGCCAGTCGGGGTGGCGCCCGAGCGCGGCGAGAACGAACCGCGCCAGCGCCCAGATACCGAGGACCGCCACGCAGAGCGTGGTCATGTCCATATCCATGCCGGAATCGTGGGAGGAGGCGGGCGCCTCGTCCCCCATCTGGTGCGGGGCGGCGGAGACATGCGTCATACCGTCCGCCGCGGCGTCCGACGGGCTCTCCGGGTGGCCCACGGCATGCATCACGAAGACGCCGAGGGCGAGCACCACGACGAGCAGCAGCTGCGCCAAGGCGCCGCCCGCTCTCGTGTTGCCGCGTCCCACTCGTCCCGTACGCACGACTCGAACCTCCCGCGACGACCCTACCGAACCGCCCCCGGCTCCTTGCGCAGGCCATGGGTCTCGGCGGGCCGGTGCGTCCGGCCCGCCGTCCCTTCGGGGCTCAGTCGAGCTGCTCTCCGGCCATCGCGGCGGCGAGCCGCAGGTGCGGCGCGGCCTCGGCGGCCCGGCCCTGCCGCTCGAGGGTGCGGCCGAGCATGAGCCGGGCGTACTGCTCCACCGGGTCCCGGTCGAGCACGGCGCGCAGCTCGGTCTCGGCGCGGGAGAGCTGCGCGGAGTGGTAGTAGGCGCGGGCGAGCAGCAGGCGCTGCGCCGTCTGCTCGGGGTGCTCGGCGACCAGGCCGCGCAGGATGCGGACGGCCGTCAGGTACTCCTTCGCCTCGAAGAACAGCTGGGCGCGGTCCCAGCGCTCACCGGCTGTTCCGAACTCGTAGTACGTGTCGTTCACTTGCACTCCCTCGTGGGATCCCTACTCTGCCGTCCGGTGGGGTGGCACTCCCGTCAACACCGGAGAGTGGTTGATGATTCCACTACGGTCCGCCGCGCATTTCCGCGTGGAGACACGCCCACGTCGTCCCCCGACAGGAATAGGTTGAGCGTCATGAGCAATCTTGATCGTCAGGCCTCCCTCAGCGTCTGCGGTGGCCGCGGCTTCGTCGTCGCCGAGCCGGTGCGGGAACTCCTCAGCCCCCGCCATGTCCAGCTCGGCGAGTCGACCGAAGTCCGCCGCCTGCTCCCGAACCTCGGCCGCCGTATGGTCGGCGCCTGGGCGTTCGTCGATCACTACGGTCCCGACGACATCGCCGACGAGCCGGGGATGCAGGTCCCGCCGCACCCTCACATGGGACTCCAGACCGTGAGCTGGCTCCATGAGGGCGAGGTCCTGCACCGGGACAGCACGGGCAGCCTCGAGACGATCCGCCCGCGCGAGCTGGGCCTGATGACCTCCGGCCGGGCGATCTCCCACTCCGAGGAGAGCCCCAAGTCCCACGCCCGCTTCCTCCACGGCGCGCAGCTGTGGGTGGCGCTCCCGGACGCCCACCGCCACGTCGAGCCCCACTTCCAGCACCACGCGACACTCCCTCAGGTCACTGCCCCCGGCCTGACGGCCACGGTGATCATGGGCGAACTCGACGGCGCGGAGTCCCCGGGCACCGCCTACAGCCCCCTCGTCGGCGCCGACCTCGCGCTCGCGGCGGGCACGGAGACGAACCTCCCGCTGGAGCCGGACTTCGAGTACGCGGTCCTGTCGATGTCGGGCGAGGCCCACGTCGACGGCGTCCCGGTCCTGCCGGGCTCCATGCTCTACCTCGGCTGCGGCCGCACGGAGCTCCCCCTGCGCGCGGTCTCGGACGCCGGGCTGATGCTCCTGGGCGGCGAGCCGTTCGAGGAGGAGATCGTCATGTTCTGGAACTGGATCGGCCGCTCGCAGCAGGACATCGAGGAGGCACGCGAGGAGTGGATGACCGGCACCCGATTCGGAGAGGTGAAGGGCTACGACGGCGCTCCGCTTCCCGCCCCGGAACTGCCCGCCACCCCGCTGAAGGCGCGGGGGCGCGTGCGCTGAGCGGCGCCTCCCCGGTCCGAGACGGCCGACCCTCGGCAGGCGCCATCTAGGATGTCGGCCGCGCGTGATGTCACATGCGGTCGACGTCGCGCGCGGTCCTGCCTCATGTGCAGTCGTGCGTCCGTGAGCCGTCCGACTGGAGGTGTCGGGGTAGCTGTTTCTACGGGGGAGAACTTCGGTGTTCGGAATCATCAGGCCATGCCGTCATCGCCTGGGCGAGGGCTTGCGTACCGAGTGGATGGCGCATCTGTGCGGGCTGTGCCTGGCGTTGCGCAGCGAGTACGGGCAGTTCGCGAGGGTTGCGACCAACTACGACGGCCTGATCGTCTCGGTGCTGACCGAAGCGCAGTCGGTGCGGACCGGGGACTGGAGGCGAGGCGCCGGACCGTGCCCGCTGCGCGGAATGCGGTCGGCGGACGTGGCGCAGGGTGAGGGCGCGCGGCTGGCGGCGACGGTGTCGCTGGTGCTGGCAGCGGCGAAGATACGTGACCATGTGGCCGACGGGGACGGCCTGTTCGGGCGGCGCCCTGTGACGCTGGCGGCACGCCGGATCGCCCACGGCTGGGACCGTGCGGGCGCCGCAGGCGGTGAACGCCTCGGCTTCGACACCGCGGTGCTGCTCGGGGCGGTGGAGCGCCAGCCGGAGATCGAGCGGACGACCGTCACCGGTGGCTCGCTGCTGACGGTCACGGAGCCCACGGAGACGGCGACCGCGGCCGCCTTCGCACACACCGCGGTGCTCACGGGCCGCCCGGCCAACGCCGAACCGCTCGCCGAGGCGGGCCGCCTGTTCGGTCGGCTGGCGCATCTGCTGGACGCGGTCGAGGACCTGGACTCGGATGAGGCGTCCGGCGCGTGGAATCCGATCGCCGTGACAGGCGCGGACCGAGCCGAGGTGCGCCGACTCTGCGACGACGCCGTCCACGGCATCCGACTCGCCCTGAACGAGGCCGTGTTCGTCGACGGACGGCTGGTACGGACGCTTCTGGGCGGCGAGTTGGAGCGCGCCGTCGATCGGGTCTTCGACCCTCGGCATCGTCACCATCAGCACCACCGAGTCCAGGCGCGGGGGCTGCGCATGCTGCCCTGGCTGGGACGCCGTACGGCGACGGAATCGTCCTCCGAGACCGGCACGGACGCTGCGTGCGGCGTCGGGGCGCTTGCGGGCGGGGCGACGGCGTCCAGCCGGCCACCTGAAGGACAGTGCCGACGGTGTCACGAGTGGCGCCGGTTGTGCGGCGATTGCAGGCTGTGCCTCAACTGCTGCCGCTGTAACGATGACGCCGGCCAGGATGACGGTGAGCCCGTGCAGTTCGGCGACGGCAACCGCGGCGGCGGTTCGAGCCGGGACGGCTCCGGGGGCGACGGCTGGTTCGGCGGCGGTACCGGCGGCGGCAACTCCGACGGTTCCGGCGGTGGTTATGGCGGCGGTTCCGGCGGCGGCCACGGCTCCGGTGGCTCCGGTGGTTCCGGCGGCGGCTGCGGCGGTGGCTGCTGCAACCCGTGCAAGTGCTGCTGCGATTGCTGCGACTGAACGACGGATGAGCCGGGCGGACCGGCCCGGCTCATCCATCGGGCGGCCCCCGCCCTCAGGCGTCCCGGCATCGATCTCGGACCTCGGGGCGTGGCTGGAAGCCGGCTGACGCGTAGGTTGCGACAGCGCCGGTATTGGAGCTCGGGGTGCAGACGATCGCGCTCGACGAGCCCAGCTCCCGGAGTGCGGCCGCGGCGGCGACGGTGATGGCCTCGCCGTATCCGAGACGGCGGTGTTCCCGGTGCACGCCCATGGGTTCGAGCAACCCGGGCCTACCCGGACCGGCCGACCACACCGTCACCGCCGCCACCGCGTCTCTCTGGTCGTTGTACGCCATCAGACTCCGGGCATCGGTGTACGGCAAGCCGGCCGCCATCGCGTGCCAGTGCTCGTCCGTGAATCGTGACCCGTCGAATGCTGCCCGATGTACGGCGGCGAACACGTGCGCCTGCTCCGGCCCGACGACCTCGATCCGTACGTCCGACTCCTTCACCGGCTCCGTGAGGTCGCATCGCAGCGGCCTCCATGGTTCGTCGAGGTTCCAACCGTCCTCGGACAGCAGATCGTGGACCAGTGCACCCATCGGCGCCTCGATGTACGCCTTCCCTCCGGGCAGCACGCCGCGCTCCGGCTCCGTCACGTCTTCGACCAACTGCCGCGCCAGTTCCTCGTCCCGCTGAGCGTCGGGCGCGATCGTCAGCCGCAACAGCCCGGGACCGTCCAACAGTCCGATGGCGAGGATCCGTCCGTCCCGGCGCCACGTCCTGACAGCCGAGGCAGTCGCATCCGCACCCGACCGCCAGAACCAGCCCAGGTCCCCCGGATGCAGCTGCATCGGCGCCCCGTCGTGCTGCCACTCCCGCAGCTCGCCCACAGCCTCGCTCAGCCCGTCGGCCCCCGGCTTGCCCAACGTCATCGACATACCCCCGATCACACACGACGGCACCGCGCCGCGCACCCGGTTTCCGGACGGCCGGCGTGGTGCGAGTTCGGAGACATGGCGGTCGGCCCACTGATCCGGGCCCGACGAGGCAGCGACTCGGCCTGTGCCATGCCCGAACCCGGACAGTGGAGAGACGCGGGTCACACCGCGTCATGTCACAGGAGTGAGGGCCGCCTCGTCTCGGGAGGTGAAGGCACCGACGAACGTGGAGGAGCACACGATGGACGCACGATTGAACTACTTCGCCAACCCGACCGCCGGCAAGGCCCTCAAGCACTTCATGGCGGCCGGCCGGGAGCTGAAGGCGTTGCCGCTGTCAGCCACGACGCAGGAGTTGGTGGCGCTGCGCGTGAGCCAGATCAACGGCTGCGCGGTCTGCATCGACATGCACACCAAGGACGCCGCCGCGGCCGGCGAGAGCCCGGTGCGGCTGAACCTGATCGCGGCCTGGCGGGAGGCGACGGTCTTCACGGAGGCCGAACGCGCCGCGCTCGGGTTGGCGGAGCAGGGGACCCGGGTCGCGGACGCGGCCGCCGGGGTCGGCGACGAGGTGTGGGAGCGCGCTGCCCGGCACTATGACGAGGAGCAGCTCACGGCCCTCGTGCTGCTGGTCTCGTTCATGAACGCGGTGAACCGGCTGAACATCATCACCCGGCAGCCGGCCGGGGACTACGAGGTCGGCCAGTTCCATTGACCCGCCACCGCACCCGGGACCGGGTCGGGCCTGCCCGACCCGGGGCGACATGATCAAGGCCGTCAGGCCGTTCGCGGTGCGAGCGTCGTCCGCTCCGCCGGCACATCAGATGATCTTCGACAGATGCCTCGTCGGCGCGGGTCCGGCCGGGCACTCGGACCGCAAGGGGGAGTCGGCGTGGGCAAGGTCGAGGAGTTCGAGGAGCTGCGGCCGCTGCTGTTCTCGATCGCGTACCGGATCCTGGGCAGCGTGGGGGAGGCGGAGGACGCGGTGCAGGAGACCTGGCTCCGCTACGACGCCTCGACCACCCGACCGGTGTCGGTCAAGGCGTTCCTGTCGGCCACGGTGACCCGGATCGCCATCGACGTGCTGCGCTCCGCCCGGGTACGTCGGGAGGAGTACGTCGGACCGTGGCTGCCCGAGCCGCTGCTGGACGATCCGTACGAGGATCCGGCCCGCGCGGCGGAGCTGGCCGACTCGGTGTCGATGGCGGCGCTGCTGCTCCTGGAGCGGCTCAGCCCGCTGGAGCGGTCGGTGTTCGTGCTGCGGGAGGTCTTCGCCTTCGGCTTCGACGAGATCGCCGCGGCGGTGGGACGCTCGGAGGCGGCGTGCCGGCAGCTGCTCGTACGGGCACGCCGCCACATGAACGAGGGACGGCCCCGGTTCGAAGCGGACCGCCAGGAGCGGCAGGAGCTGGCGAGGCGGTTCTTCGAGGCTCTGGCGCAGGGAGACGTGGACGGACTGCGGAGTCTGCTGTCGGCCGACGTCCAGCTCGTCGGGGACGGCGGTGGCAAGGCCCCGCAACTGGCCCGGGCCGTCGCCGGCGCCGAGAACGTGTCCAGGCTGCTCGCCGCCGTCTACCCGCTGATGGCGCGGGTCGACATCACGTTCGAGCGGCACGAGGTCAACGGCCAGCCGGGCGCGCTCTTCCGTGATCGCGACGGCAAGGTCCTCCACATCCTCGCCCTCGACGTGCTCGACGGGCAGATCCGGACCATCCGCTCGGTCATCAACCCCGACAAGCTCGGTCACCTCGGGCCGGTCGCCGACGCCTGGGCCGTCGATCAGGAAGTGAAGCAGACCCGCAAGCGGTCGAAGTGACCCCAACCAGCCTGGCAGGGCGGAGGATTGCTCACCTCGCACAGGGAGGCGGTAGGAGGGCAGGGTGATGCCGTGGTCAATCACGAGCGGGAGTACGCACCTCGGGATCGGCCGGACGGCTCCCAGCCCTGTGGCTGGTGGCGCTTGATCACGTCCCTGATGCGCTGACCGCCTCCAGCAGAGCGGTGACAGTCTCGTTGTGCGGGGTGGGGATGCCCAGACGGGCACCCGCGCGGACGACAGCGCCGTTGCGAGCGTCGTATTCCAGTGGGCGGCCGGCCAGGCGGTCCCACAGCATGCTGCTGCCGGACTCCGCCGGCATCGCTCGCAGCCGGGCGATGACCTGATCGGCCAGGTCATCGGGAAGGTTCGCGCCTGAAGCGGTGGCGACCCGCCGCGCCTCCTCCACCAGCGCGCGGCCCAACTGCGCGACGCGCGGATTGTCGAAGACCGGCATGCGGTTCATCGTCAGAGCGGTGATGGCGCCGTTGGCCGCGTTCATGCACAGCTTCTCCCAGGCGGCACTCACGAAGTCGTCGGTCAGGGCCACGGTGATGCCACTGCCCTGGCACAGAGCGGCGAACTCCACGCCGTCGTCGCCCTTGGGGACCACGACCCTCGGGCGGTTGAACAGCCGGATGCAGCCGCGCCGCGGCGACTCGGCGGAGATCTCCACCACGGCCGGAAGCACGCGGGCCGCCGCGCCCAGAAGCGGTGCGACACGCTCACGATGCTCGACGCCGTTCTGCAGCACCACGACTCGGGTGCCGGCGGCGCAAAGCCGCTCCAGCCACGGCTTCGCTCCCGCCGTCTGGTGGGCCTTGGTCGCCAGCACCACCCACTCGACCGCAGACGCCTGGGCAGGGTCGAGGACCTCCGGAATCGACACCTTCTCGACTGTGCCGTCGGGCCGGTCGATCTGTAGCGCACCCAGTGGGGAGCGCACGCATGCGGTCACCTCCAGCCGCCCGGTCGAAGCCAGGCCCGCGGCCACGACGCCCCCCACCGCACCCACACCGACCATCGCAACACGTGTCATGAACGCCGAGCCTACCCACGAGTAGGGACGGGCGCTGCTGCTCCTCGGGTTCCGCGAGGACGACAACAGAAGGGCATGGGCTCGGGGCGCTTGCGCGGAGTGGCGGCCCGGTTGGGCCGCGGTCGCTACCGGCCTCCCCCGGGCCGAAAGATGGGTGTCGGCACCTATGGAAGCTCCGATCATGATCGACAAGGCTGGCTCCGTGAACGGCCCCCCGGACCCGGGGGGCCGACGCGCGTTCCCGGGCCGCGTGGGCAGCGCGGCGCGATGGGGCGGTTCTTTCGATCGGACACGGGGGTGTCGAGATGTCGTTCGACGATGAGTGGGCCGTGGAGAAGGCGGCGGTCGCCATGCGACTGAACAAGGCAGACAGCACGGGAGGTTCGACGCCCGCCAAGGGATCGGCGGACTACGTGGTCGAGGACGACGAGCTGGGGGACATCGGCCATGCCGCGTACGGACTCTTCAGCGGGCTGGAGGCGGGCGGCAAGCATGCCGGTGCGGCGAGCGAGACCGCCGGTACGAGCCTGAAGGGCGACGGCTTCGACTGCGGTGCCGCCCTCACCGAGGTGAACCAGACCTGGGAGACACAGGTGAAGACCCTGCTCCAGGGCTGCGCCCATATCTCCAACCACCTGAACCACACGAAGAAGTCCCGCGAGGCCGACGACGTCTGGATCCAGGCTCAGCTGCGCCACTTCGCCCCGGTACCCGGGCAGGACGGTGCCGTCCCGGCCTCGCAGATCAACAAGTACTTCCGATAGGGAGCCGCCACCGTGCCCACTTTCGAGCAGCTCCTCAACGCCAAGTTCGGCCCGCTCGACACCGCTGCCACCCAGTGGACCGAGCTGATCACCAAGCTGACCGGGCTCCAGACCGACGCCAAGGCCATGAAGTCCAAGGCCGACAAGTCCACCTGGAAGGGCGAGAACGCCGGCGTCACCAAGGAGTTCGTCACCAAGACGGCCAAGGAGTTCAGCGACGCCGTCACCGAGGCCGAGTCCGTACGCGACCTCCTCAAGGACGCCAAGACTCTGCTCAAGACCGCGCAGGACGACCTCAAGGCCGCCTATGAGAACCCGCCGCCGGGAATCACCATCTACCCCAACGGGGTGCTCAGTCACCGGGTCCACCCCGACCGCCGCTCCAAGGACAGCACCGAACCCGTCGCCACGGAGGCGCAGTTCGAGGCCCTGCGTCAGAAGCTGGAAGGCATCGTCCAACGGGCCGCCGAAGCGGACGAGCTGTGCGCCTGGGGCCTGCGCGCCCTGATCAAGAACCACCCCAACGACTTCGGCAGCACCGACCTCGGCGGCGTCGCCGACGCCAAGAGGATGCGCGCGGAGGAGCAGCGGCAGGCCGAGAACGGCCGCGAGGCCGCCAAGCTCTACGCCCGCTGGGAGCACCTCGACGACAAGGAGCGCGAGCGGCTGCTGACGTTGGCCGAGGGCGGCAAGGACTCCCCGGCCTTCGCCGAGCAGCTGATGACGAACCTCGGCTACCGGGGCCGCGACCAGCAGGAGGCCGTGCTGCTGCTCGCCGGCAGCCTGGAGGCGGGCGGGCGCGACGGCCAGCTCTCCAGCACTGACGCCCGCCTCTACAAAGCCCTGTCCGGCTCGCTCGCCACCGCCACCGGTCCCGACTCGACGATCGGCTCTCCCGGCGGCGTCAGCTCGGCCTGGACCGACAAGCTCATCACCACGGCCCGCGACGGCAACGGCCTCTCCGACCGGCACCCCGGCCACATCGGAGGCGGCGCGGCGAGCCTGAAGGATCTCACCGACCTGATGGCCGCCGACGCCGGCGACAAGGCGTACGACCCGAACGACAAGAACGCCGCCCCCTACGACAAGGACAAGGGCGACCCGGTCTACAGCGAGGCCTTCCTCAAGGAGATGGGCGACACGATCCGTGAGTGGGAGACGAACGACGACGACGCCTACGACGGGTACATGAAGAACTGGCAGGGCACGCAGGAGGACCCGATGAAGGGTCTGATGAACGCGATGAGCCGCAACCCCTCAGCCGCCACCCACTACTTCGACCCGAACACCACGGACAACCTCGAGTACTTCCTCGAGGACAGGGACTGGCCGGGCGGAGACGTCGAGTCCAGGATGCCCGAGGAGACGCAGCGCACCTCGGCCCGCACCGAGTTCGGCGCCGCCCTGGAAGCCGCGGCCACCGGCCGTGAGCCCGGCAGCCCACTCCACGGCGTCCCCGCCCACCACGACGGGGCGGAGACCGCGATCTTCGAGCGGATCGTCAAGGAGTACACGGGCGAGGACGCGTCGAAGAACCAGAGCGCCGTGCCGGTATCCATGCGGTCGAGCCTGGGCAACATGATCGGGGACTACGCCTCGGACGTGCACCAGATCCTCGGCAAGAACATGGACGGGCCGACCGACTTCAACGACCTCGAGATCGAGCGGGGTGACCTCACCCGTCTCATACGCGGCGTCGCAGAGGACCCCAAGGCGTTCGGCGTCATCCACCATGCGCAGACCGTGGTGATCTCCGAAGGGCTCGACCGCTTCCCCGAGGGCTCGTACCGCAAGGAAGACCCCGAGCTGCGTGCCTGGGTCAAGCAGTCGTCGTCGGTGCTCGGCCACCTCGACGGCGTGCGCGGCGATGTCATCTACGACCTCGGCCAGGCGCAGAAGGACGCCAACGGCTGGAACAAGATGATGAACTACCACGTGATCGGCGCGCCTCTGACGGCCATTCCGATCGTCGGCGACGCGATCCAGCGCTCCGTGGACGTCGGCACGGCCACGTACATGAACGACCTGAACGCCAAGGTGGACGCGGACACCCGCAAGAACATGGTCGATCACTTCGAGAACGGTGAGCAGCAGATGTACGCCATGATGCGCAGGATGGCGACGGAGAAGGGCCTCGACCCGGAGAGGGACCTGGACGCGAGCCCGGGCGAGTACGAGGACGGTCTCCAGCCGACCGCCGAGCAGTGGTACAAGAACGGCATCCAGGACGCCGCGATGAAGATGGGCCAGCCGTAGTGGTGAAGAAGAAGTATCTCGTGCTGCCCGCCGTGCTCGTCGTCGCGGCGGCCGTCGTCGCCGCGATCCAGCTCTGGCCCAGCCCGCTCACGGACCTCCGCGCGCGGAATCTCTGCCTCGGCATGCTCACGGAGAAGACCGCGGGTCTTCTGCAGGACGGCAAGGGCGGGGAGGTGGAGGTCGACGAGGACGGATCGGGCGACTCGGGCACCGGCGCCACGACGTCGGCGGATCCCGTCTTCTCCACCATCTGCTTCGTCGGGCGCAAGAACCCCGAGGGCTCCGGAGCGCGGCTTCAGTACACCCTGGACGCACGGCCCGCGGAAGAGCTCGACGAACCCGCGAAGGGGGCCGTCCCGGTCGGGGACGGCCGGTCCGGATGGGTGGGCCCGCGACAGAGCGAGGTCCGGCTGCCGGCCGGATGCGCGACGAAGATGGAGACGAACTCTCCGCACGTCACGGTCACCCTCAAGGTCTCGCCCACCGTCCTCGTCGGACGGAACTGGGACGACGCGTCCCTGATCAAGGACTCGCGCACGGTGATTCTCGAGGCCGTCGACAACCTGGCCGAGCAGTACGACTGCGCTGCCTGACACCGCCGGCCCCGCTGCGGACGGCGCCCACCACTGGTCCCGCTGCGAACGGCGCCCGGCGCAGGCCCGATGCGGGACCGCGCCCGGCGCACGCTCCGATGCCGGCGGTGCCCACCGCACGCTCCGTCGCGCACCGCACCCACCGCACGCTCCGTTACGGACCGCGCCCCGCGCTTGCCCGGTACGGACCGCGCCCCCGCCGGGCGCGGTCCGTGCCGGTGTCAGTGGCCGCGGCGGCGCAGGTCCGGTTCCGTGAGCGACGGGGGGACGTAGCCCGCGTCGCGCGCGGAGAGGTTGGTGCCCGGGGGCACGATCTTGTCGATCCGGTCGAGGACGTCCTGGCTCAGCCGGACCGTGTCCGCGCCGAGCTGGCTCTCCAACTGCTCGAACGTACGCGGGCCGATGATGGCCGACGTGACCGCCGGGTGTTCGAGGACGAAGGCGAGCGCGAGCTGGACCAGCGTCAGGCCCGCCTCCTCCGCGAGCTGCGCGAGAGCCTCCGCCGCGTCGAGCTTCGCCGTGTTCTCCGGGGACGCGATGTCGAAGCGCTCGGCCTGGCGGTCCGCGCGGCTGGAGCGCGGCTGCTCCGCCCCCTTGCGGTAGCGGCCGGACAGCCAGCCGCCCGCCAGCGGGCTCCAGGCGAGCACACCGAGTCCGTACCGCTGGGCGACCGGCAGCACCTCGCGTTCGATGCCCCGGGCGAGCAGCGAGTACGGCGGCTGCTCCGCGACCACCCGCTCCCGCCCCCTCCGTTCGGCGATCCACTGCCCTTCGACGATCGCCGACGGCTCGAACGTCGACGTCCCGATGTAGCGGATCTTCCCCTGGCGCACCAGATCCGTGAGGGCGCCGAGCGTCTCGTCGAAGTCGGTGTCCGGCTCCGGCCGGTGGACCTGGTAGAGGTCGATCCAGTCGGTACCCAGGCGCCGCAGGCTGTTCTCGACCTCCCGGATGATCCAACGGCGCGAGTTGCCCCGCTCGTTGGGGTCCTCCCCGAGACTGCCGTGGAACTTGGTGGCGAGCACCACGTCGTCCCGGCGGCCACCGGCCAGCGCCTTGCCGACGATCGTCTCCGACTCGCCCGCGGAGTAGACGTCGGCCGTGTCGACGAAGTTGATGCCCGCGTCGAGGGCCCGTCGGATGATGCGCACCGAGTCCTCGTGGTCGCGGTTGCCCCGCTCTCCGAACATCATCGTCCCCAGGCACAGCGGGCTGACCTTCACGCCCGTACGGCCCAGACTGCGGTACTGCGTCATCGTGCACTCTCCTGCATCAGGTGATCGGCGGGGTGTGGATCGGTGGGTACGGTGTGTGCCGAGCCGTCCCGGAAGGCGTCCCAGAGCCGGCGGTAGGGACCGTCCGCGGCGAGCAGCTCCTCGTGCGTGCCCGTCTCGGCGATCCTGCCGCCGTCGAGGACCACGACACGGTCGGCACGCGCGGCGGTGGTGAGCCGGTGCGCCACGACGACGGTCGTACGACGACGGGTCAGCGCGGAGGTCGCGGCGGTCACCCGCCGTTCGGTCGCCAGGTCGAGCGAGGCCGTGGCCTCGTCCAGCAACAGCACGTCGGGATCGACGAGTTCGGCACGTGCCAGGGCGATCAGCTGACGCTGGCCCGCGGACAGGTTCCTGCCGCGCTCGCCGACCTGCTGCAGATAGCCCCGGGGCAGCGCCGCGACCATGTCGTGCGCGCCGACGGCCCGCGCCGCCGCCTCGACATCGGCGTCCGCGGCGTCGGGACGCCCGTAGGCGATGGCGTCACGCACGGTGCCACTGAAGAGGTGGGGCTCCTGGGGGACCACGCCGAGCCGGCGCCGGTAGCCCGTCAGGTCGAGCTCGCGCAGGTCGTCCCCGTCCACGCGGACGTGACCCGAGGACGGATCGTAGAAGCGGGCGAGGAGCTTCACGACCGTGGACTTCCCCGCTCCCGTCGTGCCGACCAGCGCGACGGTCTCTCCCGGAGCGACCCGCAGCCGCAGGTCGCTCAGCACCTCACGGCCTCCGGGGTACGCGAAGGACACGCCGTCGAACTCGAGGGCGCCGCGCAGCCGGTCGACCCGGCGTGGCCGGGCCGCGCCGGGGGTGCCGGTCGGCGTCCGCATGAGGGTCCGCAGCCTGGAGAGGCCGATGACCGCCTGCTGGTAGCCGTCGAACACCTGCGACAGCTGCTGGATCGGGGCGAAGAACAGCTCCACGTACAGCAGGAACGCGATGAGCGTGCCCGCCGTGAGCTCCCCGGCCGTCACCCTGCCCGCGCCGACGGCCAGGACCGTGGCCGCGGACAGCGTGCCGAGGAACTCCACGAACGGGAAGAAGACGCCCATGTACCGCTGCGCGCGGAGCCGCGAGTCCCGGAACTCGCCCGCGAGCCGCGCGAAGTGCCGGGCGTTGTGATCCTCCCGGCGGAAAGCCTGGGTGACGCGGATCGTGGCGACGTTCTCCTGCAGGGCGGCGTTGACGATGCTGACGCGCTCGCGGGCATCACGGTAGGCGGGCACGGAGTGGTGGCGGAACACGGCCGTCGCGACGGCCAGCACCGGGACCGCTGCGACGAGGACGAGGGCGAGGCCCGCGTCGATCACGAGCAGGGCGGCCAGCACGCCCACCACGGTCAGCCCGCTGACCACGGCCGTGATGAGTCCCGTCTGCATGAACGTGGACAGGGCGTCCACGTCCGTGGTCATCCGGGTCATGATCCGGCCGCCCAGCTCGCGCTCGTAGTAGTCGAGCCCGAGCCGCTGCAGCTGGGCGAAGGTCTTGACCCGCAGCGTGTACAGCAGCCGCTCGCCGGTCCTGCCCGTCGTACGCACCTGCAGGACGCCGACGGCCCAGTTGGCCGCCACCACGACGGCGGCGGCGGCCGCGGCCGCCAGCAGAGCGCCTCCGGCGCCCTGCGCCACCCCGCCGTCGACCCCGTGCCTGACCAGCACCGGTACGGCGATCTGGGCGAGCGCGTCCAGCGCGACCAGGAGCAGCCCGATCAGCAACGGAGCGCGGAAGGGGCGCAGCAGCCGCCCCAGGCCGAGGTCCGGCTCGGCGGCGGAGGCCACCTCCACCGGCAGCCCCGGATCGGCCTTGGGCATCGGAAGCCGGGCGAGCCCGGCGAGCACCTCGGGGTTCGGCGGGGCGGAGCCGAGCAGCCCGCCGCCGCCCGGCGCGCCACGGCCCGGTCCGGACGTCGCCGCCGCCTCCGCGAACGCCTGAGCGGCACGGACCGAGGCCTCGCCGACCTCGTCGTCGGACGCGTCGTCCAGGTCCCGACGCCAGAGCGCGGCCGTGACGTCGGTGACGGCGGGGGAGTCGGAGGGGCCGACGGCGGAGGCGTCCTCCACCGGCCCGGACGTCTGGTCCGGAGCGGACAGCAGGGAGCGCAACAGCGCCGAGCGGGACCGCAGTTCGTCGAGCGTCCCGGTGTCGACGATCCGTCCCGCGTCCAGGACGGCGATCCGGTCCGCCAGCTCCAGGGTGGAGCGCCGATGCGCCACGATCAGCGTCGTCGGCTGCCGCGCCGCCGTCCGCAGGGCGTCGTGGATCTCCGCCTCCACCCGGGTGTCGATCGCCGACGTGGCGTCGTCGAGGACGAGCACGTCGGGCTCGCACAGCAGCGCCCTGGCCAGGGCGATCCGTTGCCGCTGCCCGCCGGAGAGCGTGAGCCCCTGTTCGCCGACGACCGTGTCGTACCCGTGCGGCAGCCGCTCGATGAACTCGTCGGCGCGGGCGAGGCGGGCGGCCGCACGGACCCGCTCGTCCCCGGCGTCGGGCAGCCCGTACGCGATGTTGGCCCGTACGGTGTCGGAGAGCAGCAGCGACTCCTCGAACACGAACCCGATCCGGGAGCGCAGGGAGTCCAGGGACAGCTCGCGCACATCGTGGCCGCCGACCCGGACGCGGCCGCCGGCCACGTCGTAGAAGCGGGGGAGCAGCGCGGCCGCCGTCGACTTCCCGGAGCCCGCGAGGCCGATGAGGGCGACGGTCTCACCGGGCCGGATGTCCAGTGAGAAGCCACGCAGGAGCGGATCCCCGTCGCCGTAACCGAAGGTGACGTCCTCCCAGGAGACGGCCGGTGGACCGGGCGGCAGCTTCACCGGATTTGGTGCCTCGGCCAGTCCGGGCGTCTCGTCGATGACCTCCATGACGCGGACGGCGCCCGCGCGGGCGGGCTGCCAGACGGTGAGAAGGGTGGCCAGCTGCCGCACCGGGGTGACGAACGAGCCGAGGTACGTCGTGAAGGCGAGGAACGTGCCCAGTGAGATGCGGCCGTCCAGGGCCATCCAGCCGCCGAGCGCGAGGACGGCGACCTGCCCGAGGGCCGGTACGGCCTGCAGCGCGGGGTTGTACCGGCTGGTGTAGCGCACCACCCGCATACGGGAGGCGAAGAGCCGGCGCGCACGGCCGTCCAGCCCCGCCAGCTCCCGCTCTTCCTGACCGAACCCCTTCACCACGCGCACACCGGTGACCGTCGCCTCCACGGCGGAGGCGACCTCGGCCGCCTCCTGCTGGGCATGCCAGTTCGCCGGGAAGAGGTCGCGACGGCTGCGGTACGCGATCAGCCAGAGCAGCGGCCCCACGACCAGGGCCACGGCGGTCAGCAGCGGGGACAGCAGCCCCATGAGGACCACGGAGGTCAGGAACATGAGCACGTTGCCCGTGAGGTTCGGCAGGAACTGCAGCAGCGTCTGGATCAGGGTGATGTCCGAGATGGAGCGGCTCACCGCCTGCCCGGTGCGCAGCTCGTCCTGCTTGGACCCGCCGAGCCGGACGAGCGAGGCGAAGGCGTCGTTGCGCAGGTCGTACTGGACCCCGAGCGACACGCGGCCCGAGCGGTAGCGCCGGGTGAAGCTCGCACCGAAGCGGACGGCGCCGAGGGAGACCAGCAGGGCGAGCCACGGCGTCAGCGACCGGGCCGTCCCCGCGGAGACGGCATCGACGACATGGCGCAGGACGAGCGGGAGCGCCGCGGTGGCCACGGCGGCGACGACCGCGGCACCGTAGGCGAGGGCGAGATCACGGCGGTGACGCAGGCAGTAGCCGAGGAGCCGCCGTGCCCAGCCGGCCGGCCGGGGCCCGCCGGGGCCGGCCGCCGTGATGGCGACCGGCCCCGACGGGGTGTCCTCCTGCGATGCCCGTGGGGGACAACCGGTCACCGTGCGTCCACCAGCGCGGAGGGGGAGAGACCGCCGTCCGCAGCCGCGGAGACAGCGGCGTCGCCATCGGACGCCGGCGAGTCGAAGAACCGGTTGGCCGGGCGGGCCAGGCCGTAGTGCGCGCGCAGAGTCGTGCCGCTGTACTCGGTGCGGAACAGGTCGCGCTCCTGGAGGATCGGCACCACCCGGTCGACGAACCGCTCCAGGCCCGAGGGCAGCACCGCCGGCATGATGTTGAACCCGTCCGCCGCCCCGCTCTCGTACCAGTGCTCGATCGTGTCGGCGACCTGCTCCGCGGTCCCGGCGAAGGTGCGGTGTCCGCGGCCGCCGCCGAGCCGCCCGATGAGCTGCCGTACCGTCAGGCGCTCGCGGCGGGCGAGATCCACGATGAGGGTGTAGCGGCTCTTGGCTCCCTCGATCTCGTCCTCGGTGGGAATGTCCTCGGGCAGCTCGCTGTCGAGGTCGAGGTCCTCCGGCGCGATCCGCAGCTTCTGCGCGAGCTGACGCTTGGCGTACTCGGGTGCGATCAGCCGGTCGAGCTCCGCGTCCAGCTCCCGTGCCTCGGCCTCCGTGTCGCCGATGACCGGCACGATTCCCGGAAGGATCTTGATTCCGTCGGGGTCGCGGCCGAAGGCCACCGCGCGCTGCTTGACGTCCTTGTAGAACGCGATGCCGTCCTCCAGGGTCTGCTGCGCGGTGAACACAGCCTCCGCGTAGCGCGCCGCGAACTCCTTCCCGTCCTCGCTGGATCCGGCCTGGACGAGCAGCGGATGGCCCTGGGGCGAACGCTGGACGTTCAGCGGCCCGTCGACGCGGAAGTAGGCGCCGCGGTGGTCGATGCGCCGCACCCGGTCCGCCAGGGCGTGCACACCGCGCTCCTTGTCGCCGACGACGGCGTCGTCCGCCCAGCTGTCCCACAGCTTGGTGGCCACGTCGACGAACTCGGCCGCGCGTACGTAGCGTTCGTGGTGGAGGGGGGTGTCGTCGAGGCCGAAGTTGCGGGCCGCCTCGGCGCCCGCCGTGGTGACGATGTTCCAGCCGGCCCGCCCACCGGACACATGGTCCAGCGAGGCGAAGCGCCGAGCGAGGTTGAAGGGTTCGTTGTAGCTGGTCGAGGCGGTCGCGATCAGTCCGATCCGGCTGGTGACCGCGGCGAGCGCGGTCAGCAGGACGGTCGGCTCCAGCTTGCTCGAAGGCCGCCGTCCCGGGTCGCCGTAGAGGACCGGGCTGTCGGCGAGGAAGACCGAGTCCAATTTGCCGCGTTCGGCGATCCTCGCCAGGTTCTGGTAGTGCGCGATGTCGGTGCCACCCTGCGCCGGGCTCTCGGGCAGCCGCCAGGCGGCCTCGTGGTGCCCCACCGACATCAGGAACGCGTTGAGGTGGAGGTGCTTGCGGACGGGCGTGCCGGCCGACGTGCGATCAGGCGTGCGGGACATGGGACTTCTCCTTCGGGGAGTCGTGCGGGGGAGCGGACGGCGTCGTCACGCCGAGCGCGGCGAGCAGGGCGTCCCGGTACTCCTGGAACCGGGGGTCGCGTCGGCTGCGGGGCGTGGGCAGATCGACCGCGATGTCCAGCGAGATCAGACCGTCCTCCAGGACCAGCACCCGGTCGGCCAGCTCGACGGCTTCGTCGACGTCATGGGTGACCAGCAGCACGGCCGGCCGGTGGCGCTCGTAGAGTTCGCGCAGCAGACCGTGCATCTTGATCCGGGTCAGGGCGTCGAGCGCGCCGAACGGCTCGTCCGCGAGGAGCAGTTCGGGATCGTGGACCAGGGCGCGGGCGAGCGCGGCACGCTGCTGCTCCCCGCCGGAGAGCTCGTGCGGCCAGGACCGGTCGCGTCCCGCGAGCCCGACCTCCTCCAGAGCGGTCAGTCCCCGCTCCCGGGCGCCGGGGCCGGTCAGCCCGAGCACCACGTTGTCCAGCACACGCAGCCAGGGCAGCAGGCGCGAGTCCTGGAAGGACAGCGACACCCGGTCGGGTACGACGAGTTCGCCCGAGCCCTCGACACCGTGGTCCAGCCGTGCCACGGCGCGCAGCAGCGTCGACTTGCCCGACCCGCTGCGCCCGAGCAGGGCGGTGAACTCGCCGGGCGCCAGGTCCAGATCGACGTCCCTGAGCACGGCCCGCTCCCCGAACCGGCGGACGAGTCGCCGGGTGCGGACGGCCGGTGGTGCCGGGTGCTTCGGCGGTCGTACCGCCTCGGTCAGCCCGCCAGTGTGCGTCGCCACGAGAGGGCCCTCCTCTCGATGGCGCGGACGAGGGCGTCGGAGGCGAAGCCGAAGACTCCGTACGCCACAAGACCCACGATGATCACGTCGGACTGTGCGTACTGCTGGGCCTGGAACATCATGTAGCCGATGCCGCTGGTCGCGTTGATCTGCTCGACGACGATCAGGCCGAGCCACGACGAGGTCACGCCCAGGCGCAGCCCCACGAAGAACCCGGGCAGGGAGCCGGGGATCACGACCTTCCGTACGAACCTCCATCGGCTCAGCCGAAGGACCTCGGCGAGCTCCACATGGCGGCTGTCGATGCCGGTCAGCGAGGCGTACGTGTTGATGTACATGTTCACGGCCACGCCGAGCGCGATCACCGTGACCTTCATGTCCTCGCCGATGCCGAGCCAGAGGATCAGCAGCGGCAGCATCGCCAGCGACGGGATGGCCCGCTTGATCTGCAGAGGCCCGTCGACGAGGTACTCGCCCGTGCGGCTGAGGCCCGCCACGACGGCCAGGGCGACGCCGGAGACCACACCGAAGAAGAGGCCGAGGCCCGCGCGCTGCAGGGAGATCAGCACATTCCCCTGGAGCCGGCCGTCCGCCACCAGCTCGACGGCGGTGGAGACCACGCTCCCGGGGCCGGACAGGATCCGCGGGTCGAGCACCCCGGCGGCCGAGGCGCCCCACCAGGCGGCGATGAGCAACGCCGGACCCAGCAGCCGGCCGAACGCAACCGGCCGGCCCGGACCGAGCCGTCGTCGCCTCCCGCCGCCGTTCCTGCCCGTCCTGTCGCCGGCGCCCGGCGGGGAGCCCCCTCCGCTCGTCTTCGCGGGGGCGATCTCCGCGGTCACGTCGTCCGTACGGGGCCCGTCGGCCACCGCGATTCCCCGGGAGGTACGTGCGGGGGTCAGCGCCTCGGTCATGTCCCCTCCCGGTACTGGGCGTCGACGGCCCGCGCCGCCAGACCTTCGAAACGTCGGTCGAAGAGCTGCTCGACGTCGAACCGGGGCACGAAGCCGCCCTCGGCCAGCAGCTCGGCGGTCTCCTGCTCCCAGCTGATCGCCTCGTCCCAACGCTCCGGGAAGTGCGGCTTGTTGAGCGAGGCCACGATCCGCTTGCCGTCCTCGCGGCTGACGCCCTGGTCCTTGACGTAGTACGCGTCGATCCAGCGGTTCGTGTTCTCCCACGCCCACACCGAACCCCGCGCCCACAGCGGGACGAAGCTACGGACCGCCGCCGCCTTCGCGGGATCGTCGAGGACCTCCGACGGGGCCCACAACACCGTCAGCAGGTCGACGACGTCGGTACGGACGTCGCGTGCGCCGTCCTTCGCGTACTGGGCCAGGTACTTGGTCAGCGTCGGTTCGCCCAGCGGCGCGACGTCGACCTGCTTCGACTGCAGGGCGGTCAGGAACTGGGTGCTCGGCAGAGCCACCAGCCGGACGTCCTTGGGAGATATCCCGGCCTTCTTCAGGGCACGCAGGACGACGACCCCCTGGGCCTGGCCCTGCGAGAACGCGACCTTCCTGCCCCGGAAGTCCTCCACCCGTGCGATGGGCGAGCCGGGGGCGGTGGCGAAGACGTACGTCGGCTTGCGGCGCAGCTGAACCGCGACGATGCGGGCCGACACCCCGATGGCATGGGCCTGGATCGGCGGAATTCCGGCATTGGTCGCCAGGTCGATGGAACGCGCCCGGAATCCCTGGATGATGTCCGGACCCGCGGAGAGGTTCGGCCATTCGGAGACCTTGAACGGGAGTTCTTTCAGCAGGCCCGACTCGGCGAACTGAATCCGCGACGTTCGTACGGCGACGGAAAGCGAGGTGTTCGGAGGAGGAGGAGCGGTGGAAAGGGCTTTGACGGAGGCGGATCGGGTAGTGGGATCGGGCGGCGGAGCGCATCCGGCGATGCCGAGGGCCGCACCACCGGCGAGCGCGAGAAAGCCTCTTCGACCCAGACGGGGATAGGCGGGGGTGGGTGACATGAATGATCCTGTTCCGAAGCGGTCCGGCGAGGGCGAGTGGGATGCCGGACAAGGGGTGGGTCAGAGGGAGAGGTAGCCGCCGTCGTGGAAGAGCAGGGGGCGCCGCCCCGGTTCCTGCCACGCGTCGAGCACACGGGCCACGACGATCCGGTGGTCACCCGCGGGCACGAGGTCCTCGATGCCGACCCGGAGCCAGCCGGCCACGCCGGCGAGGACCGGCTCGCCCTCGGGGAGACGGCGCCAGGCGGTGGGCGCGGCGAAGCGGTCGATGCCGCTCGTCGCGAACCTCCTGGCCAGCGGCTCCTGATCGGACCCGAGGAAGTGGACGACGGCGGTACGGGCCTGTTCGACGTGCGGCCAGGACGACGACTTCGTGGCGACGGCGAAGGAGATGAGCGGAGGAGTCAGGGACAGTGAGGTGAGGGAGGTCGCGGTGAAGCCGACCGGCCCGCGGCCGGAATCGGCGGTGACCACGACGACCCCCGCGGGGTAGGCGCGGAACGCCTGCTTGAAGCGGTCGGGGGCGAGGTCCGTCGCGAGGTGCGAGGACAAGGAGACGGACACATTTCCTCCATGGCGAAGAAGCGCGGGGCGGAATGGAGCGTTGATGGGGATCGGGCCGGCCGCACAAGGGCAGGGAGCAGCGGCCGCGCGAAGGAAGCGAAAGAAGATGCGGGAGATCGGCCGTGAGTCCCTGGGGGTGGATCAGGCCGCATTCATGCGAAGGGGCGGGAGAGCGTCAACAGCTCTTTCCGGCGAGGAATGCGTCCGCGCAGCCGGATCCCGGAACGGAGAGCGGCAGGGGACGACAGCGACGTGCCGGGGTGGGCACGAACCGATGAATCCGTCGCTGGCTGCTCATGAATCCATTTTCCGATCCGTGCTCCGGCCCGGTCAACAATGCAACTCGCTGAATTAAGTCGGACCTTCGGGTGCGGGGCCGCCGACCCCGCACCCCGTCGGTCAGGAGACGGCCGGCAGCGCCGGCCAGGGGCCGAGCGGATCGTCGTAGAGCGCCCCCAGCGCCACCGCCGGCCCGGCTGTCGCCAGTACGGATCCGGTGAACGAGCTGGGTACGACGCGGTGCTCGGGGTCGTCGCACACCCACGACCGGTCGGCCACCTCGGCCCGGAGCGTGGCGAGGCACTCGGGCAGTCGGCCCGCCCCGGGCTCGACCACGATCAGCACCTCGGGGTCGAACATGTCCAGAAGCACGGCGGCCGCCCGCCCCACGAGACGAGCACGGCGCAGGAACAGCTCCCCGGCCGTCGGGTCCCCCGCCAACGCCCGTTCCAGCAAGGCGGGGAAGGACGACACCGAGAGGCCCGCCGCCACGGCCCGCCGCACCATCTCGGGCTCCGACACCTCGGACTGGAGGCACCCCGGGACACCGCACACGCACGACGAGGCGCCGTCGCCGGCGGCGCCGACCGGGAGATGGGCGACGTTCCCCGCTCCCGAGCGCGGCCCCTGATGCACGGCGCCGCCCGACACGAACGCCGCGTCCACGACGGCGCCCACGAAGAGCAGCACCGCGCTCGCGCGGGTGGCGCTCCGTCCCACGAGCTGCTCCGCCCGTGCCAACGCCCGGGCATGGCTGTCGACATGAACGGGAAGCCCGGTCCCCTCGGCGAGCACACTGCGTACCGCCACATCACGCCAGCCGAGCTGCGGGTGCCGCACCACCACGCCGGCCTCGGGATCGACCCAATGCCCGGTCGCCGCCCCCAGGGCGAGCACGGTCCTGCCCGCGCCGTGCGCCGCCACCAGGCCGGGCAGACGCCGCGTCAGATCGCCCAGTACCCGCCCCGGTTCCGTCGCCCGGTGCGGCCGCCGCTCCTCGGCGACGATCCGACCGCGCAGATCCATCAGCGACAACGTCGTGTGCGTGACGGCGATATGGACGCCCGCGACCAGGAAGCGGCCGCCGTCGACCTCCAGAGGGACATGCGGGCGGCCCAGGCCGCGCGGACCCGCGGTCTCCTGCCCCTCACGGATCAGACCGCGGCTCAGCAGCACACCACAGTGGCCGCTCACCGCCGCGGGGGAGAGCCCGGTCAACCGGGCCACGGTGCTGCGTGCCACCGGCCCGTGGTCGAGGATGGCCCCCATCACCGCCCCGGCCCCCGACGCACGCCGGGTGGCCGGTGGTGCGGGCGGGATGTCCGAGCGCCGTGGCGGCGCGGAACGTCGAGGTGCGGTCGGCGGTGAACTCTCCACGAGGGGGCCTTCCCGGTCCTGTGCTGTGGCGCGGACGGTCGACGCCGGCGGCCGAACAGGCAGACCGGTGCCGTCGGGGCGGTCCGGTGGTGATCACCCGGAACGCCTCTTCAGTGGGTACGCGACGGCGCTGCGAGAGCAGGAAGGGGAGTCCCGCCCAGGGGTCGACTCCCGGACAGAGAAGGGACAGCGGGCTCCGCGCCCACGCCGTGGTTCAGGACCACTGACACGCGGCGGAGCACACACGCTTCAGGTCGACATGACCTCGAGTCGTCAGAAGCGCGGATCGGTGCATGGCGCGCAACATAACCGTGCGCGCACAAGTCGGTCAAACGTCTGCCCGCATCATGGACGCCCGGTTCCGAGGAGCGGGACGGGGTCGTCGGCCGGGCCGAGTCGGCATGCGGCGAGGGCGTGGCCACCGGATGGTGACCACGCCCCGTACGGAACCCCGAGTTCCCGGACGCCGTCGACGCTCCCCGCTCAGCAGTTACGGATGGACCAGACAGGCGTCCAGTCGTAGATGAAGGGCGTGTTCTCCGGCAGGACGAAGTCCAGTACCTGGCCGTTCTGGCCGTAGAAGAACGCGGCGGCACCGATCTGGTTGTTCACCGCCTGGCCCCCTGCCGTTCCAGTGGGACAGGGAGTAGAGGCTGCACCGGTAGAGGAAGAAGACCTTGTACTTCCCCACCACCGGGTCCCACACCCCGACGCACAGGTTCCCCGCCTGGCACTCGACGGGGTTGCCCGACGTGGTGTGCACGTAGTCCGCCCAGGGAGAGACCGTCGGGGAGACGGCCGCCACCGCCCGCGACGACGGTGAGCCCGCGCGCTCGGGTGCCGGCGGCATGATCATGGTGTGGCCGCCGCCCTCGCGCGGCGCGTCCGAGGCGGCCTGGGCGGGGCCGGCGGCGAACGCGGAGACCAGCACCCACAGGAAGGCGCCGGTCAGGTGTTGTTGCCCCCGTTGTGCCAGGCGCCCCTGCCCCAGCACACGAACCAGCTCGTCGAGGTGTAGATCCAGCCGATCACCGGGCACGCCGAGATGAAACTGGCGCAGCCGTACAGCGGGGCCCCGGCGCGATTGCCGCACACCCAGTCACTCGGCCATGTGCGCTTGGTCCAGGCGTCGTAGTGGCTGACCACCTGCCCCCGTCCACCGCGGCCCTCGCCTGGCTGAGGACCAACCGCACCGAGCCGGTCGTCCAGGCCGTCGTGGGGGCGGCCAGGTGCTTCGGATCGGCGCAGGGCCGGGCCGCGAGGCCGGCCACTCAAGACCTCGCACATGTCAGGTCTCAGTCCGCAAACACCTCATAGATGCGAAGAGAATCCACTGCTACGGTACGCAGCTGCCGCCCACCGCACTGGGCAGCACCCCCTGCGGAGATCCGAGGAGATGGATCCCATGCACCCTGTCTTCACCCGTCGTCGTCGCCCGATGGGCCGCGCTCTCGCCCTCGTGGCGGGAGCCACGCTCGCCGTGACCGTCCCGTTCGTCGCGTACGCCAATTCCGTCGGCGTCACGGTCCGTACGCCCGGAGCCACCGCCGGCCCCGCGTCCACGTTCGCCGAGATCACCACCGATGCCGCCTGCTCGAGCGGCCTGATCTCCGGCGGCGGCATCAGCCAGACCATCGGCACCGGCACCTCCTCCAACGGCAACAAGATCAACGGCACCGTGCCCAGCCCGAACGGAAGCACCGAGTACCTCGGTTCCGCCGGGGTCGTCGGCACCGACGTCACCCACTGGCTCGGCATCGGCGGCAGCGGAGGAGCGGTCAACGCCTCCTTCTCCAGCACCCCGTACGCCATGTGCTTCACCAGCAGCCTCGTCAACCACACCCAGGTGGTGATGAACAAGCTCGCCGGACCCACCAGCAGCGGAACCGTCGGCCTCGTCACCGCCATCTGCCCCGCCAACACCCGCCTGCTCGGCGGCGGCGCCCGCATCACCCCCGCGAGCGTCGGCAGCCTCAAGCCGATCGCGTCCTTCCCGACCTTCGACGACTCCGCCCACGGCTTCGGCCAGAAGGCCGCCGCCAACGGCGAGACCGACCCCGACTCCTGGAGCGCGGTCGGCTGGAACGGCGGCGGGGGCAACAGCAACAACACCACGTACGCGTACGCCATCTGCAGCGGCAACGGCAGCGACGTCGGCGGGGTCTCGGTCACCGTCCGGCACACCTCCGTGAGCGGTCCCACCGCCGCCACCAGCGGGCAGACGGCGACCGTCGGCTGCGGCGAAGGAGACGGCACGCTGGTCAGCGGTGGCGCCGCGATCAGCGGCGGCAGCCTCACCACCACCGACTTCACGGGACCGGGCTCCGTCGGCGACCACCTCAACGGCAGCTACCCCAGCACCTCCGGCGCCGTGCCCGTCGGCGACGGAACGACCACGGCCGCGTACTGGACCGCCGACGCCCACACCGGCGGCGGCAGCTCCCCGAACACGTACACCGACGCCTGGGCGCTGTGCGCGGACGACGGCATCTGAACCCGTACGTCGTCTCCCCACGCCCCCGTTCCCGACTCGGCAGAAGAACTGACACATGAACACATCCCGCACCGCGCGGACCCCAGCCCTGGTTCTGGCCGGCGCCGCCGTGCTCGTCGCCGCCGCCCTTCACCCACCCACCGCGACCGCAGCCGCGGCCGAACCCCTCTGTGGAACGACGGGTGTCGTCACCACGGAGCCCGGAGCCGGATGCGCCTGGACCGCACCGGGCACCGACACCTTCACCGTCCCGGCCGGTGTCAGCTCCCTGACCGTGGAGCTGTTCGGCGCCGAGGGCGGCAGCGCAGCCGGATACGTCACCCCCAACCCGCCCAACACCGGTGCCCCCGGCGGTCGCGGGGGCCGTACCCGTGCCACCGTGGCCGTCACCCCCGGCCAGGTCCTCCAGCTCACCGTGGGCGCCGCGGGCATCCCCGGCAGCTCCAGACGAGGGGAGTACGCCCGACCCGGAGGGTACGGCCACGGCGCGGGCGGAGGCGGCGCGCACGGGGGAGGTGGCTCCGGCGGCGGGGCCTCCGATCTCCGGGTCGGTGCCTTCGGGCCGACCGAGCGGATCCTGGTCGCCGGAGGGGGCGGCGGCGCCGGAAACGGCGGGCCCGAACTGCGCGGCGGCGCCGGCGGTGGCCCGGCGGGTGAGCCCGGCGGCCAGGCCGCCGGGCCCGAGGGCTCCGGCATCGCCGGCGGTGGCGCGACCCAGACCGCCCATGGCACCGGCAGCCCCAACTCCCGGCTGGGAGGCCCCGGTTCCCCCGGTGGCGCCACCGACCCCAACACCGGCCTGCCCAACCCGGGCAGCGGCGGCGCCGGAGGCAACGGCGGGCGCGGTGGCAACGGCGGCGGGGGCGGGGGCGGCGGCTGGTTCGGCGGCGGCGGAGGCTCCGGGGGAGGCAACCCCGACAACCTGCCGGGCGCCGGAGGAGGCGGCGGCAGCGGCTACGCCGCCCCCCTCACCACCGGAGCGGAGCTGACCGCCGGCGTCAACCAGGGCAGTGGCCGGGCCCTCCTCACCTGGCGCTACGACACCACCCTCGCGCTCGCCGCGGACACCGCCACCCCGCTGTACGGACACGCCACCACCCTCACCGCGGAGGTCACCGCCTCCGCCGGCGGTACCCCGACCGGCAGCGTCGTCTTCCTCGACGGCGACGCGCCGCTCGGCACCGCGCCCCTCACGGACGGGCAGGCGGTATGGCGCACGCCGGTCCTGCGGCCGGGCAGCCACGCGATCACCGCGCGGTACGAGGGCGACCCGCTGTACGGCGCGAGCGGCAGTCCCCAACCGGTCGGCGTCACCGTCGGGTTCAGCCGCCCCTGCCTGACGGGACACCACACGGGCCCGCTGACGGTGAGCGCGGGCGAGTCGCTCTGCCTCGCGGCGGGAGCCCGCCAGTCCGGCCCGGTGCGGATCGAGTCCGGCGGCGCGCTGGCGGCCTCGAACGCCGTCGTCACCGGACCGTTCTCCGCCGACGGCGCCCGCGCGCTGTCGCTGTGCGGCGTGCGTGTCATCGGCCCGCTGACCGTTCGCGGGACCACCGGCCCGGTCGCCCTCTGCGAAGGAGGATCGATCACCGGTCCGGTCACCTTCGAGTCCAACGAGGGCGGCACCACGGTGTCCGGCAGCACCATCACCGGCTCCTTGAGGTGCGAGGGCAACATCCCCGCCCCCGAACTGACGGGCGTCACCGTGAGCGGTCCGCGCTTCGGCCAATGCCGCTGACGGCCGGGGACCGACCGAGGTGAACGCCGGCGCGGGCCGGGGCCTACGGCCCCGGCC
>NZ_JBHTTQ010000078.1:0-35561 GCF_042794475.1 Streptomyces sp. NPDC056527 | reverse complement strand
CCCCGGAACCGATCGGTTCCGGGGCGCCCCTTCCTCGGTCTACGCCGTTCTGCGTCAGATCCGGACCTGTACGGCGCCGGAGAGGCGGTCGTGGAGGCCGCGGCCGTCACGGTCCCAGATGAGGGCCGGGATGGCGAGGCAGACCAGGACGCTGCGGACGACGACGCGGAGGAAGCCGAGCCGACCGCCGTTCGCCGAGGCGACACGGAGGCCGAAGAGCCGCTTGCCGGGGGTGGAGCCGACGGTGCCGACCGTGAGCACGCTCAAAGCCAGCAGGATGACGAGCGCCCAGTTGCCGGTCGCCTGGCTGTAGCCGTCGGTGACCAGGCCGTATGCGATCAACATGCACAGTGCCCAGTCGACGGTGAGGGCGCCGATCCTGCGGCCGGGCCGGGCGATCGAGCCGGGCCCCTCCTCGGGAAGTCCGAGCTGCTCCCCCCGGTAACCGAAGTCGACGCCTGCGTCCTCGGCCGCCGCGCGGGGTCCCGAGAGCCACGATCCCATTGCTTGCCTGTTGTCCACGCGTCCACGTTACTGCGCCCGTTTTTGATCACTTCGGCCCGGGTCGCGGTCCGGCGCGGGCGGCGCTTCGCGATGCCGAGCGCGGCCGCCCCGGTTAACTTGGGCGAAACAAATGGGTCATGCTTGAGAAATCCCGTCTGCCTATGGTCGGGTCCAGCGTGTGCCACCGCACTGGCCGCACGACCGAGCTGCAACCCCGCCCCTCCCCGGGCCGGGAGTAGGAGGAGTTGGATGTCCGAGAAGCACGGGTTCCAGAACGCCGACGAGGTCCAGAAGTTCATCAAGGACAACGACGTCAAGATGGTCGACGTCCGCTTCTGTGACCTCCCGGGCGTGATGCAGCACTTCACGATCCCGGCGACGGCCTTCGACCCGGCGGAGGAGCTCGCGTTCGACGGCTCGTCGATCCGCGGCTTCCAGGCGATCCACGAGTCCGACATGGCGCTGCGCGCCGACCTGTCGACGGCCCGTGTGGACCCCTTCCGCCGCGACAAGACGCTGAACATCAACTTCTTCATCCACGACCCGATCACGGGCGAGCAGTACAGCCGTGACCCGCGCAACATCGCGAAGAAGGCCGAGGCGTACCTCGCCTCCACCGGCATCGCCGACACCGCGTACTTCGGCCCCGAGGCCGAGTTCTACGTCTTCGACTCGGTCCGCTTCGAGACCTCGGCGAACCAGGGCTTCTACCACATCGACTCCGAGGCCGGCGCCTGGAACACCGGTGCGGAGGAGAACAACCGCGGCTACAAGGTCCGCTACAAGGGCGGCTACTTCCCGGCCCCGCCGGTCGACCACTTCGCCGACCTGCGCTCCGAGATCTCCCTGGAGCTGGAGAACGTCGGCCTCCAGGTCGAGCGCCAGCACCACGAGGTCGGCACCGCCGGCCAGGCCGAGATCAACTACAAGTTCAACACGCTGCTCGCCGCGGCCGACGACCTGATGCTCTTCAAGTACATCGTGAAGAACGTCGCCTGGCGCAACAACAAGACCGCGACCTTCATGCCGAAGCCGATCTTCGGCGACAACGGCTCGGGCATGCACGTCCACCAGTCGCTGTGGGCCAACGGCGACCCGCTGTTCTACGACGAGACCGGCTACGCGGGCCTCTCGGACACCGCCCGCTACTACATCGGCGGCATCCTCAAGCACGCCCCGTCGCTGCTCGCCTTCACCAACCCGACGGTGAACTCGTACCACCGCCTGGTCCCGGGCTTCGAGGCCCCGGTCAACATGGTGTACTCGCAGCGCAACCGCTCCGCCGCCATGCGCATCCCGATCACGGGCTCGAACCCGAAGGCCAAGCGCGTCGAGTTCCGCGCGCCGGACCCGTCCTCGAACCCGTACCTCGCCTTCTCGGCGCTGCTCCTCGCGGGCCTCGACGGCATCAAGAACAAGATCGAGCCGGCGGAGCCGATCGACAAGGACCTGTACGAGCTCGCTCCCGAGGAGCACGCCAACGTCCAGCAGGTCCCGACCAACCTGGAGGCCGTCCTCCACGCGCTCGAGGACGACAACGAGTACCTCCAGGCCGGCGGTGTCTTCACCTCCGACCTCATCGAGACCTGGATCGACTACAAGCGCACCCACGAGATCGCCCCGATCCAGCTGCGCCCGCACCCGCACGTGTTCGAGAAATACTCCCACCTAATGATCGGGGACGTACAGCGGGGACTGCCCGAGGGCTTGGGCCCCCCCCCGGGTGGGGGGGGGCGGCCCTCGCCGTTGTCGGTCGGCCGGTGTCAGCCGTCCGCGCGAAGCAGCTCCGCCTGGGCGGCGAGCCAGGACGGGGCGACCACCTCGACGTTGCCTCCCAGGGCGTCGGCCGCGCGGACCAGGGCTTCGGCGGCCTCCCGCTGGCGGGGTACGGCGCGGGCACGGGCGGCCTCGGCGAGGGCCTGGGCCGCCGTCGCTTCCGCCGCACCCGCGATGCCCAGCGAGACCGCCGACCGCTCGGCCGCCTCGGCCGCCTGCGCGTACTGTCCGTCGCGCCAGTAGGCCCAGGCCAGGTTGCAGAGGCAGACGCCCTCCGCGCGGGGGTTCTCCATCAGTGACGCCTCGTCCAGCGCCTCCTGGAGCACGGGCAACGCCTCCGTCACGCGGGCCAGCGCCAGCAGGGCGATGCCTTGGGCGTTCAGGGCGTACGTGATCGCCTCGTGGCTGTCCGCGGCGCGGTAGGCGCGTGCGGCCAGGGCGCCGGAGACGATCGTCTCCTCCCAGCGCTCAAGCGTCAGGAGCGCGATCGTACGGGCGTTCGCCGCGCGGGCCTCGGTGAGGCGGTCCCCGGACGTCCGGGCGACCTCTGCCAGCCGGTCGGCACTCGCCAGCGCCGTCTCCCCGTCCCCCAAAGAGCTGTACGCGAGGCTCAGGGAGAGGATCGCGTGTACCTCGCCTTCCATGTCGCCGTTCTCGTGGGCGAGGTCGGCTGCCCTGGCGAGCGGGCCGACCGCCGCGTCGAGGCGGGCGAGCTGTCGGTACGCGTCGCCGAGGCCGAAGACGGCGTTCTGCAGGGCGCGGCGATCACCGAGCCGCTCCGCCAGGTCTGCCGCCTCGGTGAACAGCTCGACCGCGTGCTCCATCGGCCCTGCCGTCAGCCGGGCGTGCCCGAAGGAGCCGAGGTGGGCGAGGCGGGCGCGGTCGTCGGTGAGACGGCCGTCGATGGCCAGGTGCATCGAGATCACCCCGAGCACCGAGCCCTGCCAGACCAGCCACTCCCCCATCTCGCCGAGGACCATCGCCGCGGCGTCGACGTCACCGGCGCGCACCAGATGATCGAACTGCCGGCGCAGCGGCTGGACGTCGTCCGCGGTCCGCCAGGCCGCTCGGGGCGGGGCGATGTTCGCGTACCAGTCGGCGATCCGCCGCTCGACGGCCGTGCGGTCGGTCGGGCCGTCCGCGGGCAGCTCGCCGTAGGCCAGGTCGGCGTCCATCGGGTGCAGGGCGAAGGTGCGGTGCCTGCGGTCCACCGACAGCAGGTGGATCCGTACGAGGTGGGCCAGGATGTGCGCGATGTCGAGCTCGGGATCGAGGCCGCCGACGATCGTCTGGATCACCGGCTGCGGCACGGGGGTGCGCAGAGCCGCGAGGACGCCGACGACCGTACGGCTCCCGGCGTCGAGCTGGCGGTGGCGGTCCTGGACGAGGCCCTCGACCACGTCACGGCGCTGGGCGTAGTCGGCCAGGACGTCCTGCAGGGTGGGCAGCATCATGTCGTCGTCGGCCATGGCGCCGACGAGGAGCTCCAGGGCGCGCGGGACACCGTGCATCCGCACGGCGGCCTGGAGCAGCTCCTCGTCGGACAGGTGCGCGATGCCGAGGCTGCCGTCGCGGTCCAGCTCCCGCAGCAGCGCGATGGACTCGGAGGGGTGCAGCCCCTCGGCGAGGTCGACCTGGGCGACGAATCGGCGCAGCTCGGGGGCGAGACGTACCGGTACCTGGGTCGTCACCAGGAGGCGCGGGGTGGACCGGGCCCGGAAGAGGCAGTCGAGGAAGAGCGCCACCTCCTCGTCCCGGACCCGTCCGTCGTCGTGGAGGAGGTCCTCGAAGTTGTCCATCAGGATGACGAAGAGCCGGTCGCCCATCGCGGCGAACAGCTCGTCGAGCTTGTCCTGGACGGGTAGCTGGGCGGCCCAGACCTCGTGCAGACGGGTCCGGTGCTCCCCGCCGAGCAGCTGGGCGCAGTCGAAGTAGAGGCGCTCCAGGGAGATGCCCGACGTACGGGTGCTGAGGTTGACGAGTCCCGACGGGAGCGGCGCCGCGGAGTGGCCGGGCCACTCTCCCCGGTCGAGGAGGTCCATGACCTTGGCGGCGAGAGCGCTCTTGCCCATGCCCCGGCGTCCCGTGACCGTCACCATGCGGACGGCGGGATCGCCGAGATGGCGGCCGATCAGGTCGAGTTCGCGGGTGCGGTTCTTGAACAGCTCGATGCCGTGGGCGACGGGCAGCCCGATCACCCTGGACCGGGCCGGGGGGCCGCTCGCGGCCGGCTCCTCCCGGTGGTGCGGTCCGTGCGCGCCCGGTGGTCGCGTACCCGCTTCAGGCAGCGCCTGGGGGTCGTCGATGGCCAGCAGCGCGGCCGGTTCGGCCGCGGGCGGTCCGCCGGCCGGGAGCAGGGCGTGGTCGATCCGGGCGGCGGTCAGCCGGCCCGATCCCTCCCAGCGGTGGTGCTCGGCGACCACGCCGACGATGAGGTCGCCGGCCCAGACCGCCGCACCCGACATCCCCGACCACGGCGACACCTGGGGGTTGGGGTCGGCTCCGGCCGGTGCGACGGTGATCTCCAGCGTGCCCGTCCTCAGGTTGGACAGTGCCGCGACGGTGCCGTCGGTCTGGTGGAGTTCCCGGAACTGTCCGCCGTCCGGTCGGCGGCGCTGCTTCCACAGCGGGAAGCCCGCGGCGTGGACGGCGACGACGGCGTGGTGGTCCGAGGTGATGCGCCCGAACGGCGCGGGCGCGACGGACGGCGCGGTCGACGGCGGTACGAAGGTCAGGACGGCCACGTCGCTGCCGACGTCGTGCCAGGCCACGTCCGCGGGTGCCTCCCACTGCCCGGGCCGGTCCACGTCGAAGCGGACCCGGGTCCCGGTGGTGCCGGTCACGACGTGCGCGGCGGTGAGCACCGTCGTGTCGGTGACCCGGTAGCCCGAGCCGCGCCGGCGGCCGGACGGCGTGGTGACGATGACCTCGGCGATGCGGTGCGGGTCGATTCCGCCGGTGGTGCGCCTGCTGGTGTCGGGCATGGCGCGATCAGTCCTCACCCAGCAGTTCGTCACCGGAGATCAGCACCGAGCGGTCCGGGGCGTCGGGGCGTACCGGCTTCAGGGTGAGGGTGAGCCGCTGGGTGTCGGTGGTCGCCTGCCGCGCGGTGGCTCCGGCGTCGAACACCCAGAACCGGACCTTCACCCCGGGCTCCCGGCTCCGCTCCACGCCGACGGTCAGCTCCAGCTCGATCTGCTCCGCCTGGAAGCGCAGGTCGGTGCCTTCGCCTTCCGCCATGGCGCGGCTCAAGTCGTGGCGCAGCTGCGCGATGATGTCCGCCAACTCCACGGCGTTGTCCACCGGTATGCCCCCTCGTCCACCGTCGCCACGGGGGCTGTCCCTCCCGGGCCCGAACGGCCGTACGTCTACGCGGAGATCATATCGGCGGGGGTCGGTCGAGAGCTGTCGGCCGGCCGGCACGCGGGCCGCCAAGTGGACTGCCAATCGGTGGAGTTGCCCGGGCGGGCCGTCGCCCCCGGCCGGTGCGAATCGGTGGAGTTGTCCGAGCGGGCCGTCGCCCCTGGGTCGGGGTGACGGCCCGTTCGGACATGGTGGTGCGGGTGGGGTCAGCGGCCGTAGCGGATCAGGGCCCGGACCATGCGGCAGGTGGTGTCGGACGGCGGGTGGATGCCGAGCAGTTCGGCCGTGGTGCGTATCTTCGCGTTGCCGGCCTTCGCGGGGTCGTGGACACCCGCGTCGAGCAGGACGATCGCGAGACGCATGGCCTTCAGTCGGCGGTTGTGAGCGATGTACCACTCGCGGGGGCGGCCCGCGGGGAGCGGCCTCTTCTGGAGGGGCTTCCAGGGTTCGAGGGACGGTGTCCGGATCACGGCGAGAGCCATGGGCGACCTCCTGGCGAAAACTGGGTGCGGGCCCTCCCCGGGACCCTCACCTTCACCCCCTATTTTAGGCGCCCCCACTGACAATCGCCCCTGGCCAGACAGGGTTTGGGGGGTGGTGGAGCGAGGCGGAGGGGGTACCGTGTGGCGCATGGAGATCTGGATCAATCCCGCCTGTTCCAAGTGCCGCAGCGCGATCAGTCTGCTCGACGCGGAGGGCGCCGATTACACCGTGCGCCGCTACCTGGAGGACGTGCCGAACCCGGACGAGATCCGCGCCGTTCTGGAGCGGCTCGGTCTCGAACCGTGGGACATCACACGGACCGGGGAGGCCGACGCCAAGGAGCTGGGCCTGAAGGACTGGCCCCGGGACGAGGCGAACCGGGACCGGTGGGTGGAGGCGCTCGCCACGCATCCCAAGCTCATCCAGCGGCCGATCATCACGGCGGAGGACGGCACGGCCGTCGTGGGGCGGACGGAGGAGGCGGTGCGCGACGCGATGTCGCGCTGACGTCGGTGGCGTCGGTGGCGTCGCTTCCTGTTCCCGCCACACCGACCGCGTCACGCCAGCGTCCTCACGCCGACCGCCTCACCCCGACGTCCTCACGCCGTCGTCCTCACGCCGTCGTCCTCGCTCCGTCGTCCTCACCCCGATGTCCTCACTCCGACGTCAGGAAGCCCGCGATGCGGTCGTACGTCTCCGGTGGCGACCCCACCGGCAGCACGTGGTGTGTGGCCCCGGGCACCGTCGCGGTCTCCATGGCGGGCACGGCCGCCCGCGCCCGGGCCGCCGCCTTGGCGATGCCGTGGGCACGGCTGTGCTCGGCGAGCAGGAGCAGCGTCGGTGGCTTCAGGGTGCTCAGCTCCGCTCGCGTGGGGCGCGGACCGGTGACCGGGCGGACGGTCGGGAAGTCCGCGGCCAGCGCGTTCAGGTGCCGCCACCGTGGGTCGAGCTCCGCACCGCCGGTCTCCCATCGCAGGAACGCGGCGTTCCGGGCCGGGGTGGGGCGCAGCAGCATCGGCAGGGCGCGGAGCAGATAGCGCGGGCTGAAGCCGGTGAAGCAGTTCGTGGGGTCGAGGAGGACGAGCCGGTCGACGCGGGCCGGGTCCTTCAGGGCGTACCGAAGCGCGATCCAGGCGCCGTAGGAGTGGCCCACCAGGCCGGCGGAGCGCAGGCCCAGGGCGTCGAGGAGGCTGCCGAACCAGGCCGTCAGGTCGCCGGCCGTACGAATGGGGTCGGCGTCCTCCGGGACACTGCGGCCGGGCTCCCCGATCAGGTCGACGGCGTGGACGCGGTGGGTCCGGCCCAGGGCCGCGGCCGTGGCGTACCAGCCGGTGGCGGTGGCGCCGCCGCCCGGCAGCAGGAGGACGGGTGGGGCGCTTTCGGGGCCGTGGCTGATCAGATGGGTCGTGCCGTGCGCCGTCGCCAGTGTGGAGGTGGTGGTGCCGGCGGGCCAGCGGGCGAGGACCTCGTCGTAGGCGGCGAGGAAGGTCCCGGAGACGGCGACGGACATGGCGCAATACCTCTCGCTCGACGATAATCTCGCTGAGCGAGATAATAGAAGGGAAGGCGGCGAAGTGACAGACTCACCGGAGCTGCGGATCTTTCATCTGCTGCGCGCGGTCACGGTCGAATTCGGTCTGCGCCAAGGCGAGTTCGCCGCCCGCAACGCGATGCACGCCACGGACGTCCGGGCCCTGATCTGCCTCCTCGACGCCGAGCGCGCGGGGACGGACGCGACCGCCGGATGGCTCGGCGCGCAGCTCGGACTCAACTCCGCGGGGACGACCTCCGTCATCGACCGGCTCGAACGGCTCGGCCATGTCGCCCGCGTCCGGGACGACCGCGACCGGCGCCGCGTGCTGCTGCGGGTCGAGGAGAGCGCCAAGGAACTGGGCCGGGCGTCCTTCGGGCCGCTGATCGACCGGACGGTCGCGCTGCTGGACGCGTTCGACGAGGACGAGGTGGATACGGTGCGGCGGTTCCTGACAGGCGTACGAGAGATCATGTCCACCACCGACGGGCCCGGAACTACACAGGGGTAGGGAGATCATGGTCGCCGTGTACTCATCGGCTCTGAGCGGAGCCGCCTCCAACCCGGCGCTCCCCACGCGGCTGTTGCTGCGTCTGCTCGCCCACGACGAGAACGGGGGTGACGGGCCGCCCCGCCGGGCCGTCCACCGGGCCGGCCTCCCCGAAGACGACATGGCCGCCGGAGTGGGCGCTTGAGCGAGGGGAGCGAGGTCGCCGAGGTTCTCGGGGTCGATCTGCATCTGGAACTGACCGGGGCCGGCAGCCGGCGGGCCGTGCTGATCCGGGCCTTGCGCGAGGCGGTGCGGAGCGGGCGACTGGCCGCGGGGACGCGTCTGCCGCCCTACCGGTCGCTCGCCGCCGATCTGGGGGTCGCCCGCAACACCGTCGCCGACGCGTACGCGGAGCTGGTCGCCGAAGGGTGGCTGTCCTCGCGGCAGGGATCGGGGACACGGGTCGCCGAACGCGTCGCGGCGCCGAAGCCGGAGGGTGCGCGAAGGGAGACGGTACGAGCGCTCCCGTACGACCTGGTCCAGGGCAAGCCGGACCCGGCGGCCTTCCCCCGTACGGCCTGGCTCGCCTCGGCGCGGCGGGCGCTGACGGCCGCGCCGAACGACGCCTTCGGTATCGGTGATCCACGGGGAAGGGTGGAACTGCGCAGGGAGCTCGCCGCGTATCTGGCGCGGGTGCGCGGGGTGCGGAGCGGACCCGACCGGATCGTCGTCTGCTCGGGCGCGGCCCACGCGCTGCGGCTCCTCGCCCGGGTCGTCGGCGGCCGCCCCTGGGCGGTGGAGGCGTACGGGCTCCCCTTCCACCGCGGGCTGCTCGCCGAGGCCGGGGTCGGTACCGTGCCGGTGGCCGTCGACGAGGACGGGGCGCGCGTCGGCGAGATCCCGCGCGGCTCGGGCGCCGTCCTGCTCACGCCCGCGCATCAGTTCCCGACGGGCGGGCCGCTCCGTCCCGAGCGGCGCGCGGCAGCCGTGGACTGGGCTCGGACGACCGGCGGGTTCGTCCTGGAGGACGACTACGACGGGGAGTTCCGCTACGACCGCCGGCCCGTCGGCGCCCTGCAGGGCCTCGACCCCGACCGGGTGGCCCTCATCGGCTCCGTCAGCAAGAGCCTCTCCCCCACCCTCCGCATCGGCTGGATGGTGCTGCCGGGCGGGCTGGTGGACGGTGTGGTGGCGGCGAAGGGCGAGCGTGAGCCGTACTCCTCCGCCACCGAGCAGCTCACGCTCGCCGACTTCCTCGCCTCGGGCGCGTACGACCGGCATGTGCGGCGGATGCGCCGTCGCCATCGCGAGCGCCGCGACCGGCTGGTGGCGGCCCTCGCCCAGCGGGTGCCGGAGGTACGGGTGACGGGGATCGCGGCCGGGCTGCATGCGGTGGTGGAGCTTCCGCCGGGGACGGAGCGCGCGGCGCTCGCGGCGGCGGAGCGGCACGGGGTCGCGGTGGAGGGGCTGAGCGGGTATCAGCATCCGGACACGGTGGATCCCGTACGCGAGGACGGGCGGGACGGGCCGGAGCGGCGGGACGGGCTGGTCGTGGGGTATGCGACGCCACCCGAGCGGCTGTACGGCGGGGCACTCGATGCCCTGTGCAATGCCCTTGATTCCGCACTGCGTTGAGAAGAACCGGCGGGCTCCTCGTATCTGACGCCACAGGAACCGACAGGAAACGAACGGAGCCTCACGTGTCACGCAGGAAAACGCTCAGCCGGAAGAAGAAGATCGCGCTGTTGGCGGGTGCTCTCGTGCTCGCCGGGGGTACGGCGGTGGTCGTGGCCGGTACGAGCCAGGCGTCCGTGGCCTGCGACGGCCTGGCCACGGCGCTCGCGAACAACGAGCGGTTCATCGCGGACCAGCGCGCCAACCCGGACGCGCTGTCGCAGGCGCGGATCGCCAACCGGGAGGCGGTGATCGCCGAGATCCGGCGCAAGCAGGCGGCCTCGGGGTGCGGGGGCGGCGCCGAAGCGGCCCCGCCGGCCTCGGCCGCCCCGCCGGCCGCACCCCCCACGCAGGCCGCGCCGCCCGCCACGACCGCGCCGCCCGCCGGGGGCGGGGGCGGAGGCGGGGACACCGGGTCCGGGGACGTCGTCTGCGCCGGCTCCACCGTGACGCTCTCCGGCGAGGGCGGTGCCCCGGCCGCGTCCAGCAACCAGTTCCCCCTCGGCACCCGCCTCAAGGTGACCAACCTCGACAACGCGCAGTCGACCACGGTCGAGGTCACATCCGTCTCCGGCAGCTGCGTACTCCTCAACAACGCGGCCTTCGAACAGGTCCGCGAGCCCGGAAAGTTCCTGATCCGCAAGGCCCGGATCGAACGGGTCGGCTGACCACGCCCGACAGCGCGGCGTGAGGCGGCGGAGGCACCGCGCCCGGCGCCGGCCCGCAGGCGCTGCGTCCCCCGGCGCCCGGCGTCACCCCTCAGGCGCTGGGCCCCTCGGAGCCGGTGTCAGGCCCCACGCGATGCGGCCCCCGCACCCGGCGTCACCCCTCAGGCGCTGGGTGTCTCGGGGGCCGTCGTCTGCTCTGCCAGGGTCAGGATTTCGGTGAGCCGCACGCCGAATCGGGCGTCGCAGCCGTGCGGTACCCCCGTCCGGGCCGATTCGACGAGCGCGTCCACCGCCCCGGCGAACGCGCCCAACGCGCCGTCCCACGCCGGCAGCACCGCCCGGCCGCGCTCGCCGTACAGGGTGAGCGCGGCCTCCGCCGCCTCCGGCGGGGCGGAGAGGGTCAGCGTCGCCGTGCTGCTCGCGCCCGACGCGTGGCGCAGGACCAGGTGCCGGGTGTCCGCCGGGCCCCGCACCGCCGTCACCTCGGTGACGTCGCCGAGCACCGGCAGGTACACGGAGAGCACGTGCGGACCGACATCCCAGAGGCCGCCCTTCTCGCGCCGCCACGGGGAATCCGCGTACGCACTGCGGGATCCTGAGCCGTACAGCGAGCCCAGCCAGTGCGCCTCGCCCAGGAACCAGCCGCCGGCCGCCGCCTGTTCGTCGATCCACCGCGCCGTCGGCTCGGCGAACCGCAGCGTGCAGAAGACCACCGACGCGACCCCGGCCTTCTCCGCCGCATCGGCCACCTCGCGGGCCGCCGCGGGCGTCGTGGCCACGGGCTTGTCCAGGAGCAGATGACAGCCGGCGGCCGCCGCCCGGACGGCGAGCGGTGCCTGCACGTCCGGGGGCAGGGCGAACGCCACGGCGTCGCAGGCCCCGAAGAGCGCGTCCACGTCCTCGTACACGGCCGTCCCCGACGCGGCGGCGATCTCGGCCGCCGCCTCGGGCCGTCGTCCCCACACCCCGGCGAACTCGACCCCGTCGTGCGCGGCGAGCGCGGGCGCGTGGGCGCGGGCGGCCCAGGGGCCGGTGCCGAGGAGTCCGATACGGGGCTTCACACCCGGGTGCTTGGTCATGCCCCCAGTCTGCCGCGCCCCTCTGTACGCAGAGGCACAGGGATCCGGCCTCCGTACCCCGCGCCCCCGTACGGCTCCGCCTCTCGCCCGTGTCGCCATGCCCCCGGCCTCGGCCTCCGGGACCTGCCTGTCGACTTACCCAGGATCGAACTCCCGGGATTGCCGCTCGGGTCATCGACGGCTCCGACGAGGCCCGGCCGCGTCCAGCCGTCACGCGGTGAGCGTGAGGGCAGGGGCTTGTGACTCAGCCGGCTCGCCCCGGAGCGCCGGACGAGCGGCGTCCATGTGAACCCCGTATACGACGCGGGCGGTTTCGACGTGCACCGACTGACGCCGGGCGCGCCGACCGCCGGAATCCGGGACGCCGAGGACCTGGCGGCGCCGGTGGGAGATCGCGCGGTTCGGGAGTGGCCCCAGCCGGCGGTACGGCAGGGGCTGTCGCCTCGGGCCGAGGCGGCGTACGCCGGGTGGAGTGTGCCGGGGCCGGCGGAGGCGCGGTGGATCTTCGAGATCCACCCGGGGCAGTGCGGTCTGATGCTGTACGTCGCCGACGCGCCGGCCGACGCGTTCGTCGTGCCCCACCCGGAGGACTGCCGCGTGCTCCACCCGACGCTGGTCGAGGATCTGTACGGGGAGCCGGCCCACCAGTACGCGTTCTACGGCGCCCCGGTGCCGGAGTTCACTGCGCGCATCCGGGACGGGGCCGGTTCCGTCCGCACCCTCGCGGATCTGCGGGCGGCGGCCGGAGCGCAGGAGCGGTCCTGGGTCGAGGCTCACGACGGTCTGATGGCACGGGACCTGCCGGGGACCTCGTACGCCTTCGAGCGGGCGTACCGGATGAATTCGCACGATCTGTACCGCTCTCTCCCTCCGTTCCAACGGGCGGGTCAGGAACAGCACATCGGCGAACTGATCGCGGACCGCAAGGGCCGGACCCTGTGTCTGAAGGCGTTCCGGCTCTCCGAGAACCAGATCAGAAGGGGCCGTCCGCTCCGGCGCCCGGCGGACAGCGACTGGCACCTGGGCCGCACGGCGGAGGCGCTCGGAACGACGTATGCCGAGCTCATACGGCGTGTCGAGAGCGCCGGCCTCGGCACACTGCTCAACACCCACGAGGTCGCACAGCGGCTCCGCGAAGATCGGGAAGGCTGAGTAACACGGGGTTCACAAACGGGCAACGGGCGGGAAATCCCGTGTTGCGAAGCTGCGCGCAGACACACAACGCAGCTCTCGCAGCGTCGCGAGCCGCAGCAAACCCCGCAGCAGCACGCCAAAGGATGAGGCCCCGTGACCTTCAAGGCTGAGTACATCTGGATCGACGGCACCGAGCCGACCGCGAAGCTTCGCTCCAAGACGAAGATTCTGCCGGGCACGGGCGCCACTCTGGACGAGCTGCCGATCTGGGGCTTCGACGGATCCAGCACGAACCAGGCCAAGGGCCACGCCTCGGACCGTGTCCTCAAGCCGGTCTTCGTCTGCCCGGACCCGATCCGCGGCGGTGCCGACATCCTGGTGATGTGCGAGGTCCTCAACACGGACATGACGCCGCACGAGTCCAACACGCGTGCCGCGCTGGCCGAGGTCTACGCGAAGTACGCCGCTCAGGAGCCGATCTTCGGCATCGAGCAGGAGTACACCTTCTTCGACGGCGAGCGCCCGCTCGGCTTCCCGGTCGGCGGCTTCCCGGCCCCGCAGGGCGGCTACTACTGCGGTGTCGGCGCCGACGAGATCTTCGGCCGTGACGTCGTCGAGGCGCACCTGGAGAACTGCCTGAAGGCGGGCCTGGGCATCTCCGGCATCAACGCCGAGGTCATGCCGGGTCAGTGGGAGTTCCAGGTCGGCCCGCTGGCGCCGCTGGACGTCGCGGACCAGCTGTGGGTGGCCCGCTGGCTGCTCTACCGAACGGCCGAGGACTTCAACGTCTCGGCGACGCTGGACCCGAAGCCGGTGAAGGGCGACTGGAACGGCGCGGGCGCGCACACCAACTTCTCGACGAAGGCGATGCGCGAGGGCTACGACGCGATCATCACCGCCGCCGAGTCCCTCGGCGAGGGCTCGAAGCCGCTCGACCACGTCAAGAACTACGGCGCCGGCATCGACGACCGCCTGACCGGTCTGCACGAGACCGCCCCGTGGGACGAGTACTCCTACGGCGTCTCCGACCGCGGCGCCTCGGTCCGTATCCCGTGGCAGGTCGAGCAGGACCAGAAGGGCTACATCGAGGACCGCCGTCCGAACGCGAACGTGGACCCGTACACGGTGACCCGCCTCCTGGTGGACACCTGCTGCGAGGCCCTGGAGAAGGCCGGCCAGGTCTGATCCGCAGTCTTCCCGAAGAGGCGCCCACCGGCGAACGGTGGGCGCCTTTCTCGTATGTGGCAAGGACGACAGGGGGTTTGGCCGGGGTGGGGCTCGTCGGCGGCATTCCCTTCTGGTTCAATAGGGATATGGCCAGCAAGCAGAACGACACCGCGACAGGTCGCCTCGACCTCGAGCCGTTCTGGCCTTCCCGGCAGCACCACGATTTCGACCGGTGCTGTCGGCGCGTGAGGAACGCGTCGACCCCCTAACGCCCGACCGGCCATCGTCCGGTTCCGCGGCCTTCGGCCGACGCGCACGACGTACGACACCTGTCCGTTCGTTTCTTCGCGCGAAAGAGCTGAGCCCTCATGGCCCACACCCAGACCGGTACCGCGTCCCTGACCGCCGTCCGTCCGCACCGGCCCCGGCTTCGTGCCGTCGATCCCGACGAGGTCGTCGACCTCTCCCGGGTCGCGGACTTCCTGCCGCCGGGTGCCACGCTGCTTCCCGCGCCTCCGAACGCGCTGCCCACGCTGCCCGGGCGTCCGCCGATGGTCGGGTACCTGGTCCTGCTGCCCGTCGACCAGGACGTGCCCGCTCCGGCCCCCGCGGCCGAGGAGCAGGGGCCGGTGGCCATCGACGGTGCGCAGCGGATCGCCGTCGTGGACGGGCAGCCGATGGACCTCACGTACCTCGAGTTCGAGCTGCTCGCCCACCTCGTCGCCCACCCCCACCGGGTCCACACCCGCGACCAGTTGGTCACGACGGTCTGGGGGTACGGGCATGTGGGCGACGGGCGGACCGTCGACGTCCATGTCGCCCGGCTGCGCCGCAAGCTGGGCGCCGAGCACCGCCACACGATCCAGACCGTGCGGCGGGTCGGCTACAAGTACACGCCCTGATCAGGCTCGGGACCTCGCCCTGGCCACCAGGCCGAGGGCGAGGTCGACCACGAGGAACGCCAGCAGGCTGATGCCCAGCATCGGGACGAACCAGCCCACGAGGGCCGTCACCGCGAGCAGCGGCAGCAGCATCGTCGGCGGGACCTTCCGCCAGGCGCCGCGCGCGACCGGGCGGCCGGGGCGGCGGAGCCACCACATCCGGTAGCCCCAGAGGATCAGCAGGATCAGCGCCAGCGCGAGCGCGGCGAGCGCCAGCTGGTTGAACAGGCCCAGGAAGACGCCCGTGTGCGCGTCGATGCCGAAGCGGGTGAGCTGGGCGAGCACCGGGTAGTCGGCGAACCGGAGCTCGTCCATGACCGTGCCGTCGGCCGGGTTCACGGCCACCGAGTCCAGGTGGACGGGGAACTGGGCGTCGGTCTCCTTGACGACGTACCCCTTGCCCTCCGAGGGCAGGACGACGGACATCTTGCCCTCGATGCCCTTCGCACGGGCGGCCTCGACGACCCGGTCGATGCCGACGTCCGGGCCCTTGGCGGTCGGGGTCTGGTGGCCGCCGCCGTGGCCCTCGTGCTCCGAGGAGCCGCCGGCCGCGCCTTCGAGGGTCGCGGAGACGGTCGGGGTGGCGCCGCCGAGCTGGTCCTGGACGGCGCCGATGTTCTCGCCCGCGTAGCGCGACCAGGTCAGACCGGTGGCGGAGAGCAGGACCAGTCCGGTGACGGCCCACAGGCCGACCGTGCCGTGCCAGGACAGCGTGCGGCGGCGGGACTTCGGGCCGCGCTCGGGGACGACGAGGGACCGGCGGTTCTTGCGCTTGCGGCCGATCCAGAGCGCCAGGCCGCCGAGAGCGATCACCCACAGCCAGCTGGCGGCCAGCTCGCTGTAGTTGCGGCCGAGGTCGCCGAGGTGCAGATCGCGGTGGAGTTCGTCGATCCAGGTGCGCAGCGGGAGGGCGCCGGAGCCGCCGTAGCTGGGCAGCTGGCCGCGTATCTCGGCGGTGTACGGGTCGACGAAGACGGCGAGGGACTTGCCCTCCTCGACGTCGGGGTCGGCCATCAGGACGCGGGTGGTGGCGCCGTCCTCGGCGGAGGGCCAGACGGCGGTGACGGTGCCGTTGGGGTTGACCTTGGTGGCGGCGTGGACCTGCTGCGAGAGCGGCAGGACCTTGTCGCCGACGGGGACCTCCAGCTCGTGCGCGTAGAGGACCTTCTCGGCCTGGAACGAGAGCGCGTAGAGCAGGCCGCTGGCGGCGGCGATGAGCAGGAAGGGGGCGATGAGGACGCCGGCGTAGAAGTGCAGGCGCAGGACGAGGGGGCGCAGTGCGCTCCAGGTGCTCTTGCCGCCGCTGCTCGTCGCTTCCGCGTCGAGGGTGGTGGGCGCTGCCTCGGTGTCCGGGCGCGCGGGATCGTCAATGGTCATGACTGTCCTAGGAGTCGGTGTCGACAGGGGGAATCGGCCCCCGGGTCAGACGCGTGCTCCGAGGGCTGTGGCGCGGGGTACGGACAGCCGGGGCGGGCCGCGCCGGGAGAGGGTGTGCGCGAGGACGACGCCGTGCAGTCTGCGGGTGTGCGGGCGCGGGCGTACGGGGTGCGGGAGTTCGGGGACGCGGACGACGGCGAGCAGCAGGCGCAGCGGGGTGAAGGCGAGCGCCCCGACGGTCCGGGCGAGCGCGAAGAGCGCGGCCTCGCCTCGGGCCAGCCACAGTCCGCAGACCAGGGCGGCGAGGAGGTGGGCGGCGATCATGCCGAGGGAGGAGTGGCCGGCGGCCGTCTCCATCGCCGGAAGCATCGAAGGGTCCATGGCCGGATGGCCCATGGTCGCGTGGTCGGCCATCGCCGTGTGGTCCGCGGTGCCCTGTTCCTCGCCCGCGGAGAAGATCAGGTGCAGGGCCGCCTGGACGGCGACCAGGCCGCCGGAGATCGTGCACGTCCCGCGCTTGCGGCCGGTGGCCGGCCAGGCGAGGACCGCCGTGACGGCGAAGGCGGTGTAGAGCGATCCCGCGGGAAGATCGTGCGCAGACATGGACGAATGCCCCACGGCTGCCAATGACACGCACACCGCCGCGAAAAGTGCGGCTCGCAGGGCGCGTATCGGCGAGCGGGCATCCGTCATGATTCGGCCATGGTGACACCCCGTCGCCGGGAGCGGGAGACCACCTCCCGATTTCTCTCGGCCTCCCCCGCATTTCTCCCGTAGAGGAACGGCTGGGCGTTGCCCCGTCCTGCGATGCACAGTTCGTGGCATGAGACTTCTGATCTTGGGTGGTACGGAGTTCGTGGGGCGCGCTGTCGCCGAGGCCGCGCTCGCGCGCGGCTGGGAGGTGACGGTCTTCCACCGTGGCCGCCACGAGCCTCCGGCGGGGGCCGTCTCGTTGATCGGCGACCGTGTCGCCCCTGGCGGGCTGGCCGCGCTCACCGACGACGAGAAGTCCTCCTGGGACGTGGTCGTGGACACCTGGTCCGCGGCGCCCTCGGTGGTCCGGGACGCCGCCCGGCTGCTCCGGGACCGGGTGGACCGCTTCGTCTACGTGTCGAGCCGTTCCGTCTACGCCTGGCCGCCGGCGGCGGGTCTGGCCGAGGACGGTCCGCTGGTCGAGGGCTCCCCGGACGCCGGCGAGGTGCCGTACGGCGAGGCGAAGCGGGGCGGTGAGCTGGCGACGGTCGACGCCTTCGGTGCGGACCGGTCCCTCCTCGTCCGCGCGGGGCTGATCATCGGTCCGTACGAGAACATCGGCCGGCTGCCGTGGTGGCTGGGCCGGATCGCGCGGGGCGGCCCGGTCCTCGCGCCGGGACCGCGTGAGCTGCCGCTCCAGTACATCGACGCCCGCGATCTGGCCGAGTGGACGCTCGACGCGGCCCAGGCCGGGCTCTCGGGCCCGTTCAACCTGGTCTCGCCGCCCGGGCACACGACGACGGACGAGCTGCTCGCCGCCTGTATGCGGGCGACCGGCTCGGACGCCGAACTGCGCTGGACCGACCCGGAGAAGCTGCTCGAAGCCGGTGTCGAGCCCTGGTCCGACCTGCCGGTGTGGATTCCGCCGGGCGAGACGTACGACGCGATGCACACCGCCGACGTCTCCAAGGCGCTCGCGGCGGGGCTGCGCTGCCGCCCGGTGGCCGAGACGGTCGAGGACACCTGGGCCTGGCTGCGGTCGATCGGCGGGTCCGCGCCGCAGCGCCCGGACCGGCCGTCGGTGGGCCTCGACCCGGAGCGGGAGGCGGCGCTCCTCGCGGGCTGAGGCGCTCGGACCGATGTCCGTATCGGTTCCGTTGAACGCATGGGCCCTGCCGTCCGTATGAAGTCCCATGCGACGCACAAGAAAACGTTCGACACGCGCGAAACGAGCGGTGGCCGCCTCCGTCGCCCTGATCCTGGGCGGGGGCGGCCTGATCGCCGCCAATGTGTATGCCTCGGCCGGCCAAGGCTGGGGCGATCCGCCGCCGCCTGACCGGCAGAATGCGGTCTCGACGATCGACTGTCCCGATGTCGCCCAGGAGTTGACCGAGGTCCCGGACTCCGCACGGGCGTCGGTGGACCGCGAACTCGCCACGCTGGACAGTCAGATCACCGTCGCGTACCAGCGCTTCGCCGACAACAGGGAGCGGGTGGAGAGCGATCCCGCCTTCGCCGAGCAGCAGATCCTCACCCCCCTCAGGAACGAGCGGCTGAACATCCTTCAGCGGATCACGCAGCTGACCGGCAAGCAGTTGGAGGGCATGGCGCCCTGCACGCTGCGCGCCGACGACGACGGTGGCGACAACGGCGCCGGCCAGGGTGACGGTGGCGACAACGGTGACGGGGAGGGGCAGGAGGAGCCGGAGGGGCAGTCCGGAAACGGTCCCGAAGCCTCCGACTTCGTCGACATCCAGTCCGTGCAGCCGAACGTGAAGCGCCCCCAGCAGCGCCGCGGCGCCTCGCGCGGCACGTTCGCCACCAACTGCGGGAAGAACGAGAACGGAAAGTTCAACCCGGACAACGTCATCGTCGCGCCGGGTGTGAGCAACGGCGCCCACCATATGCACGACTACGTCGGCAACCAGGCCAACGACGCCTTCGCCAGTGACGACGACCTGGCCAAGGGCCGGACCACCTGCCGCAACCAGGGCGACCGTTCCACGTACTACTGGCCGGTCCTGCGGCTCCAGAACGGCCAGGCGGAGAACGACGCCCAGGCCGACGGCGGTGGCAAGGACCAGAACGTCGGCGAGATCCAGACGCCCGCGCAGGTCACGCTGAACTTCGTCGGCAGTCCGGTCTCCAAGGTCACCGCGATGCCGCGGTTCCTGCGCATCATCACCGGCGACGCCAAGGCGTTCACCAACGGCGACGCCAATGCCAACGCGTCGTGGTCGTGCACCGGCTTCGAGGACCGGCAGCTGAAGGACAAGTACCCGATCTGTCCGCAGGGCAGCAAGGTGGTGCGGACGTTCAAGTTCCAGAGCTGCTGGGACGGCCGGAACACCGACAGCGCCAACCACCGTACGCACGTGGCCTTCGCGGACCCGGCGAGCGGGCGCTGCGGCAACGGTTTCCGGGCCATCCCGCAGCTGGTGCAGCGGATCGTCTACGACGTTCCGCCCGGGCCCGGCTTCGCCGTCGACTCCTTCCCCGAGCAGCTGCACAAGCCGATCACGGACCACGGCGACTTCATCAACGTCTTCGACGAGCGGCTGATGCGGAAGGTGGTGAGCTGCATCAACGAGGGGCGCCGCTGCTCCTAGGGCCTGCGTCGCGGGCACCGGGGGTGTCCGGCCGGAATCGGCCGGGCACCCCCCTCAGTCGTGCCCCGGTCGTGCCCTAGTGGTGTCCGGCGGAGTGTGACGCGTGCGGCGACTGGGACGTGTGTGCCCCGTGCGGCTCGGTGGTCTCGACCTGACCGCCGAGCCGTTCGCGTACCTTCTCCACGGTCCCCGAGTCGCCCGACACCGTCCACTTGCGGCCGACGAGATACGAACCGCCGTAGTCCTTGGCCTGGTTGAGCCACTCGCGCTGGCCCCGGTCGGTCGCGAAGGTGGTCAGGACGTACGTCCCGTCGTCCGTCGCGCACTTCGCCTGGCGCAGCTCGGCCGCGTCCGTCTGGACGTCCGGCGCGCACTCCGCCTTCGTGGCGATCTGCTCCAGGGTCCCGCTCGCCTCTTCGGGCGTGGACGCGCACCCCGCCAGCATCACGAGCACCGCCACCGCCACCGTTCGTCGCGTACGCATCAGCATCCGCCCATCCTGCCCGCCCGGTCGCGCCGGGAGAAGCGAAATCCGATCGGTTACGGTTTGCTGCGATAGCTACCGATATGGAGGAGTCGACGCCATGCCTGCCATCCCCGCCGCCACCGTCGCCAACCTCCGGGGCCTCGGCTCCCTCCCCCTCGGCGAGGGACGCAGCGTCCGCCCGGGCCGGATCTTCCGCTCCGCCCAGCTCGACCGGCTCGACCCCGCCGAACCCCTGGTGGCGGGGCTCGACATCCGCACGGTCGTCGACTTCCGCACCGAGAACGAGCGCGTCGACCGGCCGGACCACCTTCCGCCGGGCGCGCGCCTGCTCATCGCGGACGTGCTCGCCGACCATCTCGCCACCAGCGGGCTGCCGCCCGCCGCCCGGCTGAAGCAGCTGCTGACGGACCCGGCACTCGCCGACAAGTACCTGGGCGGGGGCCGGGCCCAGGAGGCCTTCCGCCGGACCTACCGGGCCTTCGTGAGCTCCGATTCGGCGCGCGCGTCCTACCGGGCCTTCCTCGGTGAGCTGGGCGATCCGCACACCGGTCCGCTGCTCTTCCACTGCACGGCCGGCAAGGACCGCACCGGCTGGGCGGCGACGATCGTGCTGTCGCTGCTCGGCGCGGACGAGGAGACGGTCATGGCGGAGTACCTGTCGGTCAATCCGGCCGTCCGGCATGCCTTCGCGCCGATGATCGAGGGCTTCACGGCGCAGGGCGGCGACCCGGAGCTGGCTCTGGCGCTGATCGGGGTCGTACCCGAGTACCTGGAGGCGGCGCTGGACGAGGTGGCGGTCCGGCATGGCTCGATGGAGAAGTACGTACGGGAGGGCCTGGGCGTCCCGGACGAGGTGACGGCCGTGATCCGCGAGCGGCTGACGGTGTACGAGGCGTGAGGTCCGGGGCGGCCGGCCCGGGCCGACATCGATCCGGGCCGCCTTCGGACCAGGGCGCGCCGGCGCGGCCGGCGGTCCTCGACGAACGGCCCAGCCGCCCGGGACGAGGCCCGCGACCGGCTGGAATCCGCCCTCCGGGGAATCCGGAGCGAGGCAGTCCGAACAGGCCGACCGCCGGGGTGACCATCGGATGATTCGCTCGTTCTGCTGAATGTGAGCACCCAGGAACTCGCCCCCTCCCCCCTCGGCCCGGTCGATGTCGAACAGGCCGAGGCCGCGCTCGTCGAGCACTATCCGCGGCTGGTCCGGATCGCCTACCTCGTGCTGCCGCCCTCGCTCGGGCGCAACCGTCGGGTGCTGACGGCGCACGCGCTCGTCCAGCGGTCGCTGCCGCGCCGCCGGACGTCCGGTGCCGGGATCCCCGGGACGCGCCGCGCCGAGGACGCCGTCGACCCCGGGTACGCGTACGTACGGGGCGAGGTGCTGCGGCAGGCGCTGATCGCGGGGCTGCCGCTGAGGCGCCGGGCGCTGCCGCGGCGGGCGCAGTTCCCGCCGCTGCTGCCGCACGTGTGGGGGCTGCGGCTGTTCCCGCGCGCCGGCGGGGCCGACGAACTGGCCCTGGACCAGCGGCTCTCCGCGCTGTCCGGGCCGGCGCGCGCGGTGTACGTGCTGCGGGGGCTCGAACGGCAGGGGGACGGGGAGGTGCTGCGGGTGCTCGTGGCGGCGGGGGTCCCGGAGGAGGACGCGGGCACCGCGCTGGAGGAGGCCGACGGCGTCGAGGCGCTGTACGCCCTGCTCGACTCGCCCGAGTTCGATCCGTGTTCGCTGCAGGCCCGGCCGACGGACCTGATGCGCCGCCGTCAGCACGGCAAGGCCGCGCTCGCCGCGGCGGCGGCCGTGGTGGTGTGCGGGACGCTGCTCGGTCTGCCGGGGGACGGCTGGGGGCGCAACGGCGCCGCGGCGCCTTCGTACGCGCGCAATCCGGCGGCCGAGGCGGCGCTCGACCCGGGAACGCTGAGACGGGTCCCCGCGGGCTTCTGGCAGAGCTCGGCGCGTACGGACTTCTCGGTGTGGCCGGCTAGGGGCGCTCTGACCGGCGACCGGGCGCTGCTGCGGCGGGCGCTTGCGGTCTGGGCGCGGCCCGGCGGTTCGGTGCGGTCCTCGGCGACACCCGGGACACCGGTGGGACCGCCGATGGGTCCGTCGCAGCTGCTGTACGCGGGGGAGGTCGACGGGTCACGGGTGGTGCTGTTCCACGACGGGCTTCGGGCCGTGCGGTACGCGGAGCCGGCCGCCGGGACGGGGACCGGCGGGGCGGCGCTGGACTTCGCGCGCACGGACGGGGCGGACGCGGTCGGCTCCGCGGCCCTCGTCGTCTCGCGCAGCACGGCCAACGTCCGTTATCTGACGGCTCCCTGGGTACGGGAGACGGCGGTACGGGACCTGCTGGCGCCCACGAAGGAGCCCTGGCGGCTGGAGCGGGACGCGCACGGGGTGACGAGTGCGATGCTCAGCCCGGCGCAGGCGCGGGGGTGTTCGGTCTGGAACACGCTCCAGGTGCGGGACGCGACGGGGGTGCGGCTGCTGACCGATCTGGGCGAGCTGGTGCCGGCCCGGCTGACCTCGGGGCCGCCGGCCGCCGCTCCGGTGGACGGGGCGGGGACGGCCGCGCGGACGGCGTGGGCGCGGGCGGCCTGCCAGTTGGCGACGGTCCGCTCGCACGGGGTGCGCGCGGTCAACGCCTGGCAGTTCGCCGCGCAGCGGCTGCCGGAGGGCGGCGGCCGGGCGGCCTGGCTGTGCACACGGGCCGAGACCTGGCGGGGTACGGGCAGCAGGGTGCTCGCCCAGTTCGCGGTTCCGGCGCCCGGCGGGACGGCCGCCGTCGCGGCGAAGGCCGAGGAGTCCCCGGCGTGCGGGGCGCGTGAGCCGCGGGTCCTCTCGGGGGTGCTCTGGCAGGCGAAGAGCGGGCAGTGGTACGTCCTGGCCGCCGGCAGCGAGGAGTTCGCGTCCCTGCGCACCACGGGCGGGGTGAAGGGCGAGGCGGAGGGGCGGTTCCTCGCGGTGAAGGCGCAGGCGGGGACCCGGGCGGATCTGAACGGCACGCTGGAGGACGGAACGAGGGTGGGCGCGCTGCGGTAGGCGACGCCGCCCACGCGAGGAGGGCGGCGCGGCACATCCCCGTCCCGGCCCGAAGATTCCGCATGCACGGGCCTGTTGCCAACTGCTTACTCCTCAGTACATTGACGTCATGTCTAATACGCAGCCTGCACCGGTGGCGTCGGAGCACATCGAACTCAAGGCCCGGAAGGTCTCCTTCGACTGGGAGGAGACCCCGCTCCACTGGGTTCCCGGCGACCCGTTCACCACCCACACCATCAACGTGCTGCATCTGCTGCTCCCGGCCGGGGAACGCTGGTTCGTGCACGTCTACAAGCAGGTGCTCCCCTTCATCACCGACGACCGGCTGCGCGCGGACGTCATCGGCTTCATCGGCCAGGAGGCCGTGCACTCGCAGGCGCACGACGACGTGCTCCCGCACCTCAGGAAGCTGGGCCTGGACCCCACTCCGTACACCGCCCAGGTCGACTGGTTCTTCGAGAAGCTGCTCGGCGACCGGACCCTGCCGCCCGGCCGCGCGCGCCGCTGGTGGCTGATGGAGCGGGTGGCGCTCATCGCCGCCATCGAGCACTACACCGCCTTCCTCGGCAACTGGGTCCTCAACGCCGAGGAGCTCGACCGCAGGGGCGCCGACCCGACGATGCTGGACCTGCTGCGCTGGCACGGCGCCGAGGAGGTCGAGCACCGCTCCGTCGCCTTCGAGCTGTTCATGCACCTCGACGGCGGCTACCGGCGGCGCGCCCGTACCTGGGCCACCGCGTTCACCGCGATGATCTTCCTCTGGCAGCGCGGCACCCGCTTCTTCATGGAGAACGACCCCACGCTCATCGACGGCAAGGCGTCGGTCGGCCAGCTCGTCCGCAAGGGCCGGGAGGGCGTGCTGCCGTCCACGCCGGACCTGCTGCGCGCCATCCCCCGCTACCTCAGCCGGGCCTACCACCCCTCCCAGGAGGGGAACACCGCCCAGGCCGTCGCCTATCTGGCCGGCTCCCCCGGCGCCAACGGAGGTCGCTGACCATGCCCCGACTGCGTACCGTCGTCCTGATCGCCGGGGCGGCGGTCCTCGCCAAGCGCGCCATGCGCCGCCGGATCAACGCCGCCCCGCTCTGGCCGATGCCCGCCCTCGACGAGCCGGTCTCGGGCCGCGGCCGGCTCGCGACCGTGACCAGGAAGGTCCTGGTCACCGAGCGCACCGAGCCCGCCGATGGCGTGGTCCGGCTCCGCCTCGAAGGCACAGGACTGCCCGCCTGGCAGCCCGGCGCCCATGTCGACCTGGTGCTGCCGTCCGGTCTGGTGCGCCAGTACTCGCTGTGCGGGGACCCGGCCGACACCGACACGTACACGGTGGCGACCCGGCTGATCGAGGACGGCCGGGGCGGCTCGCGCGAGGTGCACGAACAGCTCCACGAAGGCACGGAGATCGAGATCCGCGGGCCCCGCAACCGCTTCCCGCTGGTCGACTCCCCCGCGTACGTCTTCGTTGCGGGAGGCATCGGCATCACGCCCGTGCTGCCGATGCTGCGGGCGGCGGAGGCGGCGGGCGCCGACTGGCGGCTGCTGTACTGCGGCCGCAGCCGCGCCACCCTGCCGTACCTGGACGAGATCGAGAAGCTCGGCGGGGAGCGCAGCGAGACGGGGGTCCCCCCGGCCGGAGGCCGGGGAAGGGTGACGGTGGTCGCCGAGGACGAGTCGGGCCTGCCCGAGCTCGGCTTCCTGGCCGAGGTCCCCGAGGAGACGGCGGTGTACTGCTGCGGCCCGGACGGGCTGATGGACGCGGTGACCGCCGCGATGCCCGAGGGCCGGACCCCGTATCTGGAGCGATTCTCCCCCACCGCGACGACCGGCGGCGGCGCCTTCGAGCTCGAACTGCGCCGCTCCGGACGGACGGTGACGGTGGCGGCGGACCAGTCGGTGCTGGCCGCGGTCCGGAGCGAACTGCCCGGCGTCACGTACTCCTGCGAGCAGGGCTTCTGCGGCACCTGCCAACAGCGGGTCCTGGAGGGCGAGATCGACCACCGCGACGAGCTCCTCACGGACGCGGAGCGCGGTGACTCGATGCTGATCTGCGTCTCGCGCTGCGCCGGAGAACGGCTGGTTCTCGACCTCTAGCGGTTGGCGACCGCCACGGTGAGCAGGACCCGGCCGGGCGGGAGATCCGCTACGGAAGGATCAGCCAGTCGAAGGCGAGCGCGGCGGAGAGGCCGCCCACCAGGAGCCAGGTACCCAGGCGCGTGCGGCCGTTGCGGGAGAGTTCGATCACCACGCCGCAGAGGATCATGGCCAGCCCGTACACGCCGACGACCAGGACGGACGTGCGGCTCGCGAGCCGGATCACCAGGACCGCCGCCATGGTGACCAGCAGAACGGACGCGGCCGCTATCCGCAGTTGGCGTGCCTGCTTCGGGCTCAAACCGGAGGTGCTCATGTCGTGGGAGCGTAACGGACGGCGGTTAGGCTGTTCGCATGACGACCGGGGTGCGCCGCAGAATGGGCGTCGAGGAGCGCAAACAGCAGCTGATCGGGGTGGCTCTCGAGCTGTTCAGCCACCGCTCTCCCGACGAGGTCTCCATCGACGAGATCGCCGCGGCCGCGGGAATCTCGCGGCCGTTGGTCTACCACTACTTCCCCGGCAAGCAGAGTCTGTACGAGGCGGCGCTGCGGCGGGCGGCCGACGAGCTGGCCGCCCGCTTCCTTGAGCCGCCGCAGGGCCCGCTGGGCGCGCGGCTGCTGCGCGTGATGGGCCGGTTCTTCGACTTCGTGGACGAGCACGGTCCCGGTTTCGCGGCGCTGATGCGGGGCGGTCCGGCGGTGGGCTCCTCCACCACCAACGCGATGATCGACGAGGTGCGGCAGGCCGCCTACGAGCAGATCCTGGCCCATCTGGACGTCGAGCAGCCCTCCGCCCGGCTGGAGCTGGTCGTCCGCTCCTGGGTGTCGCTCGCCGAGTCGACGGCGCTGATCTGGCTGGACGGACGCCGTGTGCCGCGCGCCGAGCTGGAGCTGCAGCTGGTGCACGACTTCGCGGCGCTGGCGGCGGTGAGCGCGGCCTACGACGAGGAGATGGCGGACGTCCTGGTCCGGATCCTCGCCGACGAGCCGTCCGACGGGCCGTTCGGCGACCTCGTCGACCGGCTCGCGGCCCTGGCGCCGCGCGTGCCCGCGCAAAGACCGGCGTAGTCGACCGCCGCCGTCAGGACTTGCGGTAGGACGGTTCGAGGTCGCGTACCTCGGCGGAGACATGGACGCCCTCCGGATCCTTGAGGTACGCGGGCAGCAGCGCGACCACGGCCTCGGCGAGGCGGGCCTTGGTCTCGTCCGTACGGCCGGCCAGCAGCGCGATGTCGACATGGACGACGACGTCGTTCGTCGAACCGTCCCCGATGACGCACTCCTCGACCTCGCGGAAGCGGGTCTTGCAGGCGTCGATCCGTGTGTCGACGGTCTCCACGACGAGCGGGTGCAGCGCGAGCGCGAAGCCGCGCCGGTCGAGCGGCGCCGAGTAGTCCACGGTGATCTGCGGCATGAGGTCACTCCCGGTTGAACGGATGTCTGGCCACACCCTTACGGTGATCGTCATGAGCGCACAAGTGACCTTCCGGCAGGCGGACGACCGCGATCTCGACCTTCTGGTGGGGATGTTCGACGGGGTGGCGGGGTGGATGGTGCGGCGCGGGATCGACCAGTGGAAGCCGGGCGACAAGAGCGCGGAGCACTTCCGGGCGCGGATCGCCGGCGGCGAGGTGTGGCTGGCGTCGGCCGGGGGCCGGGCCTTCGGCGCGTACGAGCTGTGGTGGGACGACGAGCAGGCATGGGGCCCGCAGCCGCCGGTCGCGGGCTATGTCCACCGGCTGATGACCGACCGGGAGTCCGCACCCTCGGGGGCGGGCCGGGCGCTGCTCGACCACGCGGAGAGCCGGATCGCGGCCGGCGGCAGGGGGGTGGCCCGGCTGGACTGTGTGTCGCGCAATCCGCGGCTGCGGACGTACTACGAGGCCGCGGGGTACACGGCCGTCGGCGAGGAGCCGGGAAAGCTCGCCGCCGACGGCACGCGGTACGGAGTGATCCTGCTGGAGAAGGCGCTGGCCTGACCGGCGCGGCCCAAGACGTGCGGCGAGGCCGGTCGGGGAACCCCCGGCCGGCCTCGTCGTGTGTGCGTCCGTGCGGTCAGCGGGTGGTGAAGACCGCCACCGTGCGGGCCGGGACCGTGAAGGTGCCCGTGCCCGTCTCGTACGACGCGGACGTGACCACGGGGTCCCCGCCCGCGGCCTGGACCGGGTGGAGGGTGTAGCCCTTTCCGGCCAGGGCGGCGACCCGCTGGGTCTGCCGCTCAGGGGTGGCGTTGAAGACCACGACCAGGTCGCCGAGGCGCATGGTGATCACGCCCGGGGTCTCGCCGGTTCCGGAGAGCGGGAAGGACAGGGCGTCCTGGACCTGCCCGGCGCTGGCGAGGGAGAAGGCGGACTCGGTCGTACGGATCTTCTGCAGGTCGCGGTAGGCGGCCGAGGCGCCGTCGATCTGCGCGCAGCCGACGGTGAGCGACGGGGCGGTCAGCAGCGGCTTCCCGTAGCCCCACTTGGCCTTGTTGTCGGCCGCCGGAGGCAGCCCGCGGCCGAAGCCGTTGCCGTCCCGGCAGTCCCAGTGGATCGCGTTGAACCAGTCACCGCTGTCGTAGGAGTTGCGGTCCAGCGACTTGGAACGCAGCAGGTCCGAGCCCGCCTGGGAGAGCGCAGGGCCCTGCGAGAGGGTCGCGGTCGCCATGGCGAGGACCTGCATCCTGGCCCGGTCGGCGGCCGACGTGGTCGCCGGGAGCTTGAAGGCGAGCGCGTCGTACAGGGTCTCGTTGTCGTGGGCATCGGCATAGGCCAGCGCGTCGCCGGGGGCGGCTGCGTAGCCGGCCGGGGCGCCGTTGTAGTCGACCTGGCTGCCCTTGACCGTACGGCCGGAGGTGTCGGTGAAGGAGTAGTCGGCGAGGTTGCCGGTCAGACCGACCTTGATCAGGTCCTGGTAGTGCAGGAGCCGGGCCTTCTGCTGCTCCGGAGTTCCGTTGGCGGTCGAGGAGTTGGGGTCGGTGTAGAGGCCGGAGGCGAAGCCCTGGACACCCGGGTCCTCGTCGAAGGGGCCACCGCCGCGGACGGCGTCACGGGCCCGGTCGGAGAAGGTCGCGATGCCGGTGCCGGCCATGTTCTTCTGGGTGGCCTGGACGAAGCGGGAGTCGTCGGCGATCTCGCCGAAGTTCCAGCCCTCGCCGTAGAGGACGATGGCCTTGCCGTCGACGCCGTCCTTGGCGACGGTCAGCGCGTCCAGGGCCTTGCGGACGGCGAGGATGTTCTCCTTCGGGTGGTGGCCCATGAGGTCGAAGCGGAAGCCGTCCACCTTGTACTGCTTGGCCCAGGTGACGATCGAGTCGACGACGAGCTTGCCCATCATGGCGTTCTCGGGCGCGGTGTTGGCGCAGCAGGTGGAGGTGGCGACGGAGCCGTCGGCCTGGAGCCGCTGGTAGTAGCCGGGCACGATCCTGTCGAGGACGGACTTGTCGGCCTGGCCGCTCGCGACGGTGTGGTTGTAGACGACGTCCATGACCGTGCGCAGTCCGGCGCCGTTGAGGGACTGGACCATCTGCCGGAACTCGACCGTGCGGCGGGTGCCTTCGGGGTCGGTGGCGTAGGAGCCCTCGGGGACGGTGTAGTGCAGCGGGTCGTAGCCCCAGTTGTAGGCGTCCTTGGCCGCGGCGGCGGCCACACAGGCCTGCTGCTCCTCGGAGTCGGGGGCGTAGACCTTCAGATCGCACGCCGGCTCGGTCTGCGCGGACTTCTTCTCGGGGATGGTGCCGATGTCGAACGCCGGGAGCAGGTGGACGTAGGAGGTCCCCGAGGCGGCGAGCGCCTTCAGGTGCTGCGAGCCCTTGCTGCCGGTGTCGGTGAAGGCGAGGTACGTGCCCTTGTGCGCCGGGACGGCCGTGGTGTCCGCGATCGAGAAGTCGCGGATGTGGAGCTCCTGGATCTGCGCGTCCCGCAGCGGCACCGCCGCGGGCTTGGCCAGGCTCTTCCACCCCTTGGGGGCCAGCTTCGGGTCCGCGAGGTCGACGAGGAGGCTCTGGGCCGAGTCGGTGGTCAGGGCGGTGGAGTAGGGGTCGGTGACCTTGTTGGTGACGATCTGCCGGACGCTCGGCGCCCAGACCTTGACCGCGTACCGGTACGGCTTGCCCGTCCACGCGCGCGTGCCGGTGACCGACCAGACGCCGGAGGCGTCGTCGCGGCGCATGGGCACGGTCCTGCCGTCGAGTTCGAGGGCGACGGACTGGGCGGTGGGCGCCCAGAGGGACAGCGTGGGGCGGCCGTTCCGGAACACCGGGCCGAGCGCGGCCCCGGTGGCCTTCGTCGCGTACAGGTCGTCGAGGACACCGGCGAGCTGGACGCCGGTGGCGGTCAGGACGGCACCGTTCGCGGCGTACTGGGCGGCGACGAGCTGCCCCTTGAGCGCCTCGCGGACGCGGTCGCGGTCACGCGGGTCGACCGTGAAGGCACCGTAGGACTTCAGGTGCGGGAACGCGGCCTTCTGCGCGTCGGTCAGCCGCGCCGGGTTCAGGCGCAGCACCTGACGGTCGCCGGTGAGCGTCCCGTTCTCGACCTTGATCGAGCCCTCGCGGGAGGAGAGCAGCACGCTGGAGGCCGCGGCGTCGCTGCCGTTCCAGGCGAGGGTGGTCTCGTCGATCCAGATCGCCTGGGACTTGGCGAGGTCGAGCGCGGCGCCGCTGCCCTTGGGCTGCGGCAGCAGGTACTTCTCCTGGCCGCCGAGCATCCACACCTCGTGGCCGTTGGCCTTGAGGTCGAGGGACTGGTCGGTGGGCAGGTCCTTCTCGTCGCCCTTGTGCAGGATGTAGGAGAGGGAGGTGGCACCGGCCGCGAGCGGGACTTCGTAGACCGCTCCGTAGGCGTCGGTGCGCACCGGCTCCAGCGGCTTGCTCCAGTCGGTGGGGTTCGCGGCGCCGGTCCAGGTGTGCAGGCCCCAGCCGGTGTGGTCGCCGTCGGCGCGCTTGTAGTGCAGCACCGCCTTCGTGGTGTCCTGCGGCGGGTACGCGCCCTCGGGCGCGGCGTTCAGGACCTCGGGCTTGCCCTGCTCGATCCAGACCTCGCCGGTCTTGGAGAGGTCGACGGTCCGGTCGGCGTCGGTGTCCTTGACACCGTCCTTGTTCACGGCGATGAAGCCGACCGAGGAGGCGCCGGGCTTGAGCTTGACGTAGGCGAAGGCGCCGTAGGCGTCACGGCCGGTGAAGGGCTTGCCGGCGGGCCAGGTGGTGCCTTCGCCGTCGGCGATGTCGCCCCAGGTGTACAGGCCCCAGTCGGCGTAGTCGCCGTCGGCGCGCTTGTAGTGGACGATCGCGTAGTCGCGCTGGGTGGCGGTCGGCGGCTGCTCGACGGCCGGGGCGCCACTGGTCGTCGCGGCGGTCGCGCTCGCGGTGCGGCCGGCGCTGTCGACGACGACGGCCTTGTAGCGCAGGGCCGTTCCCGCGGGCGCGGTGACCTTCTGGGTGACCTTGTACGGGGCGTGGTCGGCGGAGCCGAGGACCTGCCACTTTCCGTTGCCGGTCTGGGCGGCGAAGACGACGCGGTTCAGCAGGCCGCCCTGGACGTCGGCGGTGAGCTCGACGGTTCCGGTGGCCCCGGCCTCGGGGGCCTTGAGCGTGATCGTGGGCGTGGCGGCGGGCGCGCCGAGCGGCTTGGCCGCCTTGAGCACGAGGGAGCCGAGCGCCGGGACGGTCACCTTGATCTTCGTGTCGCCGGCGCTGGTGACACGGACGTCGCCGCCGTGGATCGCGGTGAAGGTCATGTCCGCGGAGCCGGTCGGGATCTCGACGGTCTTCGCCTCGGTGGAGCTGTTGACCGCGACGACGTATTCGGCGGGCCCGTTCTTCGCGCGGGCGTCGGTACGGGAGAAGGCGTAGACGGAGCCCTCGGCGTACCGCTGCTGCTGGACGCCGTCGCGCAGCGCCGGGTGCTCGCGTGTGAGCTTCGAGAGCGAGGCGATCTGCCGGTACAGGGGGTGCGAGGCGTCGTAGGCGTCGCTCGCGTGGGTGCGGTCGGTGCCGAGCTGGTCGTCGTCCAGGTAGTCGGCGGTCTTCGACGCGAAGAGGGACTGGCGGGAGTCCTTGTCGCCGCCGGCACCGGTGTAGCCCTGCTCGTCGCCGTAGTAGACGACGGGGTTGCCCCGGGTGAGGAACATCAGCTCGTTGGCGAGCCGGTAGCGCTGGAGGAGTTCGGCGTCGCCGGCCTGCGGGTTGTCCTGCTTGAGGAAGGTCCCGAAGCGGCCCATGTCGTGGTTGCCGAGGAAGGGCACCGACTCGTAGGCGTTGGCCTTGTCGGTGGTGTAGCGGTAGTCCTGGCCGAAGAGGTTCGCCAGCTTGTCCGCGGAGCCGCCCTGGGAGGCGAAGGTGCGGGCGGCGTCCTGGAAGGGGAAGTCGAGGGTGGCGTCGAGGCGGCCCTCGGTCACGTACGGGGCGGTGATCGCCGGGTCGGCGGAGTAGACCTCGCCGAACATGAAGAAGTCGTCGCGGCCGCGCTTGGCGGCGTACTCGTCGAGGGCGGTGGCCCACTGGGTCCAGAAGGCGGTGTCGACGTGCTTGACGGTGTCGATGCGGAAGCCGTCGATGTCGAAGTCGCGGACCCAGCGCTGGTAGATCTTCTCCATGCCCTCGACGACCTCGGGACGCTCGGTCCACAGGTCGTCCAAGCCGACGAAGTCGCCGTACTGGGAGGACTCGCCTGCGAAGGTCGAGTCGCCCCGGTTGTGGTACATCGTCGGGTCGTTGAGCCAGGAGGGGACCTTGATGTTCTTCTTGTCGGCGGGGACGACGGGGGTGCGGGGGAAGGAGTCCGTGTCGACGCGCGGGAACGAGCCGCTGCGGTCGTCGAAGGGGACGCCGTCCTTCGTCAGATACGGGAAGGCGCCCTTGGAGAGGTAGCCGTAGGTCTTCTCCTTGTAGTCGACGACGTCGGCCGTGTGGTTGGTGATGACGTCGAAGAAGACCTTCATTCCCTTGGCGTGGGCCTGGTCGATCAGCTTCTCCAGGTCGGCGTTGGTGCCGAAGTGCGGGTCGACCTGGGTGAAGTCGGTGATCCAGTAGCCGTGGTAGCCGGCGCTCGCGTCCTTGCCGGTGCCCTGCACGGGCTGGTTCTTGAAGATCGGCGCCATCCAGATGGCGGTGGTGCCGAGACCCTTGATGTAGTCGAGCTTCCTGGTGAGGCCCTTGAGGTCGCCGCCCTGGTAGAAGCCCTTGTCGGCGGGGTCGAAGCCGGTGTCGAGACGGGTGCCGGTGAGGCCGCCGCGGTCGTTGGCCGCGTCCCCGTTGGCGAACCGGTCGGGCAGGACGAAGTAGAACTGCTCCCGGGTGAGGTCGTGACGCGCGGGCTGAGCGGCGAGCGCCTTGTCGGACGGCGGGGGTGGGGGCGGGGGCGCGGCGGCCGCGGGGAGGGCGGGCACCAGCGCCGCGCACAGGGCGGTGGCCACGACGGCCGCCGTTCTCTTGCGTATCACGGGGGTTCTCCCTGGAGGTACGGGAAGGAGGGCCGCCCCGGCGGGGCGGCCCTGGTGGGAGGAGCTGTCAGGTGCGGAAGGTGTCGTTCAGGACGATCCGGCCGGAGGCGGGGACGGTCGCGGTGCGGTTCGCACCGGATTCCCAGGTCACGTTGCCCGCGGCGTCCTTGCGGATGTACTTGTACTCGAAGGCCGTGCCGGCCGGCAGGGAGACGTCGAGCTTCCAGACGGGGTACGAGGCCGAGTCCAGCTTCAAGGCCGCGGACGGGGACCAGTTGCCCAGCTCCGCTCGGTTGCCGGTCACGTAGATGTCCTGGCCGACCGTGGTGGTCGCCGTGGCGTTGAAGGAGGCACCCGTGGCGGCCGGCGGCGGGGTCGTCGTGCCGCCGCCGCAGCTCTTCGCGCCGACGTGCAGCGCGACGGCGGTGTGGGCGCCCAGCGTCGCGGTGAACTGGCCCGACGAGTTCACCGTCACGCCCGTGTTCGACTGCACGTCGCAGTACGTGCCGGCCGGCAGCCCGGTCTGGAAGGTGCGGGTCAGCGACGAGCCCTCGTGGTTGAGGGCGACGTACGCCTTGGCGCCCCGGCCGAACGCGATCGCGTTGTTGCCGTTGTCCCACCAGTTGGTGACCGCCGTGCCGCGCGCGGCGTTGCGGAAGCCGACCATCGAGGCGATCTCGCGCCAGGCGTGCTGGCACTTCCAGCCGTCGCTGTAACAGGCGTTGACCTGACCGCCGTTGGGAGCGCCGGCGTCCTTGTCGGACCACTCGTAGCCTGAGTGGACGTCCGGGGAGCCGTAGGGCCAGGCCAGCATGAAGACGCTCGCCAGGGTGTAGGTGGCGCCGTTCTTGTAGTTGAGGGTGTCGCCGCCGCGCTCGGTGTCGTGGTTGTCGACGAAGACTCCGGACTTCCCGGACGCCATGTAGCCCCAGGACTCGCCGAAGTTGCTCAGGTACGACAGCTTCTCCGAGCCGAAGATCCGCTTGAGGTCCCGTGCGTAGCGGAACTCCTGGACGTCTCCGTTGCCCAGGTACTCGCTCGGGGAGACCGCCTCACCGGCCCCGTATATCGCCTCCTGCTTCCAGTAGACGCCCGGGTCGGTCAGCCGCGACTTGATGTTCGCGAGGTCCGCGGCCGGCATGTGCTTCGCCGCGTCGACGCGGAAGCCGTCCACACCGAGGGAGAGCAGATCGTTCATGTAGGCGGCGATCCGGCCGCGTACCCAGTCCTCGCCGGTGTCGAGGTCCGGCAGGCCGACGAGCTCGCAGTTCTGGACGTTGGCCCGGTCCTGGTAGTTCGAGATGGTGGCCCGGCAGTCGTCCATGTCGGCGCCGGAGTAGAGGCCGGGGTAGTCGTACTTGGAGAACGAGGTCCCGCCCGTTCCCGTGCCCGACGCGTTGGCCATGTGGTTGACGACGGAGTCGGCGACGACCTTCACGCCCGCCGCGTGACAGGTGTCGATCATGGACTTGAAGGCGGTGCGGTCGCCGAGGGGTCCGGCGATCTTGTAGCTGACCGGCTGGTACGCGGTCCACCAGGTGGAGCCCTGGATCCGTTCCTGGGGCGGCGAGACCTGGACGTAGCCGTAACCCGCGGGGCCGAGCTGTTCGGTGCAGGCCTTCGCCACGGAGGCGAACTTCCACTCGAACATCACCGCGGTGACGTCCTTCTCACCGGGTGGGGCGGCCTGTGCGGGGGTCGGCGCCGTGACGGCCACAGCGGCTCCCGCCACGAAGGCGAGTGCAGCGGCCACGGTCTTTCTGGCCATGTTGTCCTCCTGCTGACTTCACTGTCGCAAGATGTTGCCGAAACTAGCAGCAACTGTTTTCAGCCGTGACCGTACGAGTGCCCCGACCCCCGGTCAACCCTTGGGACCCCTCAATGCAGGTAGTTACGCAAGGAGTTGCAGCGAGGTTCCGGCCGGCGGCTGCGCCGTGGACCCGCGCACCACCAGTTCCGGCTGGAAGACGAACTCCGTGCGCTGCACGGGGTTCCCCTCGACCTCCTCCAGGAGCGCGCCCACCGCCGCCGTCGCCATCGCCTGCACGGGCTGGCGCACGGTGGTGAGCGGCGGGTCCGTGAACGCGATGAGCGGCGAGTCGTCGAAGCCGACGACCGACACGTCACGGGGCACGTCGAGGCCGCGGGCGCGCACGGCGCGGATCGCGCCGAGCGCCATCAGGTCGGAGCCGCAAACGATCCCGGTGCAGCCCTGGTCGAGCAGGATGTCGGCGGCCGCGTGCCCGCCCTCGACGCCGAACAGGGTGGGGCGGACGTACCGTTCGGCCTCCGCCCGCTCGATCCCGAGCAGATGGTGCAGTTCGGCCGCGAACCCCTCGGCCTTGCGGCGCGAGGGTACGTAGCGCGTCGGCCCGATCGCCAGGCCGATCCGCTCGTGTCCCAGCTCGACCAGGTGCCGTACGGCCATCCGCGCCGCGGCCCGGTCGTCGGGCGAGACGAAGTTGGCGTCGACGCGCTCGTTGAAGCCGTTGATGAGGACGAACGGGACGCCCCGCGCGGCCAGTCGGACGTACCGCTCCGGGTCGGCGCTCGCGTCCGCGTGCAGCCCGGAGAGGAAGATGATGCCCGTGACCCCGCGCTCCTCCAGCTGCTCCACCAGCTCGTCCTCGGTGGCGCCGCCGGGCATCTGGGTGCAGAGCACCGGGGTGTAGCCGTGCCCGGCCAGGACCTGCTCGATGACCTGGGCGAAGGCCGGGAAGATCGGGTTGGTCAGCTCGGGGACGACCAGTCCGACCAGGCCGGCGCTACGGCGTTTGAGCCGTACGGGACGCTCGTAGCCGAGCACGTCGAGCGCGGCGAGGACCCGGTGCCGGGTCGCGCCGGCCACGCCCGCCTTGCCGTTGAGGACACGGCTGACGGTGGCCTCGCTGACACCCGACTGGGCCGCGATGTCCGCGAGCCGCGGGGGGGCGGGGCCCGCGCCCCCCCGCCGGGGGCAACGGCCACCACTCGGAGAAAAAAAAAAGAACCAGCCCACCCCAAAAAGAAGTTTGATAAAGGTTGGGGCCCGATGAAAA